>NZ_JBHUAD010000019.1:0-32057 GCF_042789955.1 Oerskovia sp. NPDC056781 | reverse complement strand
GCCCCGGGCCACCACGTGCCTAGTTGCGGACGGTGAGGTTGAGCGACGTCGCGCTCTTGGTGACGCCGGTCGAGCCCTGGTAGGCGATCTCGACCTTGTAGGTGCCGACCTCGGGGAGCTTCGGGAGCGTCACGACGACGTGGCCCTCGGCGTCGAGCGTCCCGGTGCGGGTCGCGACCGTGGCGTTGTTGCGCTTGACCGTCACCGTGACGTCGCCCGTGGCGACGACGCCCGTCGAGCTCTCGACCGAGATGTTCGCCTTGGCGGCGATCGAGGGCTTGACCGGGTTGGGCGAGACCGAGCCCGTGACGGTCGAGGAGGCCGCGGCCACCGTGAGGCGCACGGTCGACGAGGACTTCTTGAAGACCTGGTCGGCCTGGTAGCTCGCCTTGAGGGTGTGCGTCCCGACGGCGAGCGACGGGTCGAGCGCGACCGTCGCGACGCCCTCGACGAGGGTTCCGCGGCCGACCTCGGTGTCGCCCGAGGTGAGGACGACGTCGCCCGTGGGCGTACCGCCCTGGCCCGTGACGGTGACCGTGGCCTCGCCAGGAGCCCCGTACGAGACCCGGGCCGAGGACACGGCGACCTTGGTGACCGACGAGACCGTGGGCTCGTTCGGTGCGGCAAGGTCGATCGTGAAGGAGACCGACCCGACCGTCGAGACGTTGCCGCCCGTGTCGGTCGCGCGGTACTGGAGGGTGCGCGCACCGTTGGTCGTGAAGTTCACGCTGTACGCGCCACCGGCCGCGGCCACGTTCGTCCAGGTCTGGCCGTTGTTGGCCGAGTACTGGACGCTCGCGAGCGCGCCGTCGTCCTTGACATCGAGGTTCATGCGCACGGCCTTGTTGTAGACGCCGCCCACGCCCGTGGGCGCCGCCGGGTCGAGCGAGTGCGTGATGGTCGGCGCCTTGACGTCACCGACACCCACGCCCTGGAAGTCGAACGAGTCGACGGCCAGCTCGTTGGCCGAGGTCACGAAGAGCGTGCCCGAACCCTGCGGGGCGTTCGTGAACGGCACCGTGACCTCCTTCCAGCCTGCGCCGGAGGGGATCTGCGCGGTCGCGAACGGTGCCGCGTCGGCCGCACCCCAGCGGAGCTGGAGCTGGCCGCCGCCGTTGGCTACGACCTTGACGCCCGTGATCCCGGCGAAGTTCACCGGGCTGTAGGACAGGTGGTCACCGGCGCCGAGGCCGCGGATCGCCTGACCGGCACCCGCCGTCTCGTCCTCGTAGGCCACGACACCCTTGCTCTTGGCGTGCTCGGCCTGCTGGACGAACGGGTTGAGCTGGACGGTCGCCTCGCCGGGGGCGGCCGGCAGGCCGTTGTGCCCGTTGTCGGTGTAGGACACGACGACGGCGCCGTAGATGTGCGCGCCCTCACCGTGCTGCGGCGAGTCGGGAGACGTCTTCCACGCCCCCGTGCAGCCCGTGCCCGAGACCTCGGGGTGGGCGTGCTCGTCGTGGCCCAGGCCGTAGGTCCACGCCACGCGGTTGCACGCGGTCGCGGTCCCGTCCTCCGCGTCGGTCGTCGAGACCTTGAACGGCACGGCCTGGCCCCAGCTGAAGAAGGAGCCGTCACCCGGGTAGTCGACCGTGACCGTCGGTGCCTGGTTGCCCACCGAGATGACCTTCGACGTCAGCGTGAACTTGCCCTTGGCGTCGGTGACGCGCAGACGGGCGTTGTACTGGCCGAGGGTCGTGTAGGTGTGGTTCGCCGTGACGCCCGTGGCGTCGAACGAGCCGTTGCCGTCGAAGTCCCACTGGTAGGTGAGGGCGTCGCCGTCGGGGTCGCTCGAGGTGCCCGCGTCGAAGGCCACCGCGAGCGGGGCCTCGGAGGACGAGGTCGGGTTCGCGGTGAACCGGGCCTGCGGGGCCTTGTTCCCCTCGGCGTAGGACACCTTGTAGAGGCCGGCGTCCGGGTTGGCGCGGAAGAACCCGTCGCCGTAGTCGAGCACGTAGAGCGAGCCGTCGGGCCCGAACTCCATGTCGATCATGTTGTCGTTGAGCGGCTGCGCGTTCTTCGCGAGCTGCGCGTTGGGCGTGAAGTCCTCGATGTGCGTGACCTCGTAGGAGTCCCAGTCGACCGTGAAGGCCGCGAGGTAGTCCTGCGAGAACTCACCGAAGAACGCCTTGTTGTCCCAGTACTCGGGGAGCTTGGACGTCGAGGGGTTCTCGGCGTCGTAGTGGTAGACGGGGGCTCCCATGGGGGCCTGGCCGCTGCCTGCCCCGAAGTTCACGAGCTCGTCCCACGGCTGGTCGCCGGGACGGTCGCCGTAGTAGAGCGTCGCCTCGCGGGCCGGCGGCAGGTCGACGAGGCCCGTGTTCCAGCGCGAGTTGTTCTTGAGCGCGGCCGGGTCGAAGAACGCCCCGGGCGTGCTCGTCGCGAAGTTCCACTCGTTGTAGGCCGCGTTGGGCCCGTGCACGTAGGGCCAGCCTGCGTTGTGCGGGTCGTCGAGGCTCACGGTGTTCCACTCGACGTAGCCCATGGGGCCACGGTTCGGGTCGGCGTTGGCCGCGTCCGGTCCGTAGTCGCCCCACGAGAGGCTGTTCGTCTCGGGGTCGACGTCGATGCGGAACGGGTTGCGGACACCCATCACGAAGATCTCGGGCCGGGTCTTCTCGGTACCGACCGGGAAGAGGTTGCCCTCGGGAATCGTGTAGGTGCCGTCCGCCTGGACCGTGATGCGCAGGATCTTGCCGCGCAGGTCGTTGGTGTTGCCGGCGCCGCGACGCGAGTCCAGACCGGGGTTCATCCCGGGAGCGTCGTTGTTGGGGGCGAAGCCGTTGGCTCCGGGCGCGCTGGCGGGGGTGTTGTCACCGGTCGACAGGTAGAGGTTGCCGTCGCCGTCCCAGTCGATGTCGGCGCCGACGTGGCAGCACTGACCGCGCTGGACCTCGACGTCGAGGATCTTCTGCTCGGAGGCCAGGTCGAGCCCGGTGCCGGTCCACTGGAAGCGGGAGAGACGGTTGACGCCCTTCCACTGGTCCCAGTAGCTCGCATCGGCGCCGGCGGGCAACGTGTTCGGCGCCGAGCCTGCGGGGGTGCCGCTGAGAGGGGCGTAGACGAGGTAGACCCAGTTGTTCTCGGCGAAGTTCGGGTCGACGGCGATGCCCTGCAGGCCGTCCTCGGAGTTCGCGTAGACAGGGATCTTGTTGGTGACCGACGTGACGCCGGTCTGGGGGTCCGTGAGCCGGACGTCCCCGTTGCGTGCGGTGTGCAGGATCTTGCCGTCGGGCAGGATCGCGAGGTCGATCGGCTCGCCGACGTCCTTGGTCAGGAGGATCTTCTCGTAGTTGGACCAGTCGAGCGCGGCCTCCGCGCCGGGCTCGCTGCCGTGGTCGACGCCGTCGTGCGCGGTCGCCGGGACCGTCGCGGCCGCGAGACCGGTCAGTGCCAGGACGCCGGCGAGGGAGGCGGCGACCACCCTTGATCTCACGGTCCTTCGTTCAGGAATAGACTTCACAGTGATGCAGCTCCTCATCGGGGTTCATCGCCGGGCCGAGCCACCGCTCGCTGCTGGAACAGCGGGAACACGGGTGGCTCGGTCTTTTGTCTGTACGGGGGCGGCGCCCAGGTCGTCGTGCCCGCGCCGCTGCTGCTGTCCTCCCCTCGCCGTCGAGTGGTGGTGGGACCCGGAGGTCGCACCGGCCGAGCACACCGGGGTCTCCCCCGTCGGGACGAGCGATCTCCCGCGAAGGCGAGATGCTCGGTATGTCATGGATCAGGGTGGATCTACCTGCGAGAACGATGGTCTTCCTCGACCATCTGGTAGGAATCTAGGGCGACTTTTATCGCCTGTCAATCAAAAGTCGAAACCTGCCGCTCACTAGTAGGGCACAGATGCCGAACACGCGCGCGCGGGAGGGACAGCCGAGCCCGCCCCCTGGGCCGGGGTGCGGGTGGTGCGGCCGACGGCCGCGTCGAGTGTGCAGTTCAGGTCGTTCCCGGCCCGTCCAGGACCACCCGAAGCGCACCCTGGGCGACGTCGCGTCGACCGGCCCCTGCCGCACCGCGCTCCAGCACCCCGCGGTCGGCGTGTCGTGCCGTTTCGTGGCGCGACGACGGAACCTGGTGATTGGCTGGCGCCATGATGCTGAACATCCTCGGCGCGGTCCTCCTGGTCGTCGGCTTCTACGCCGCGTGGCGCCTCGCCCCGCAGCGCCCCGACGCCCCTGCCGCAGGCTTGTTCCCCGACCCCGCCTCGAAGTCCCCGCGCAACCGCCTCTGGGACGGCCAGACCTGGACCGCGCAGGTCGCGGACGGCGCCGAGCAGGCGAACCGCGGTCACCGCTTCCGGGGCCGCTTCTGGGGCCGGTGGGTCTGGATCCTCGCCGCCGCGCTGGTCGTCCTCGGGATCGGGATCGCCGCCTATCGGGCGACCGAGAACGTGCACGTCATGGCCGTCACGAGCTTCCTGGCCATGGCTCTCGTGTGCTGGGCGTTCTACGGCTTCGTCGACCGCCAGCTCGCGCTGCGCGACGTGGTCGGCCTCCGTCAGGTCGCGGCCGTCGCGGTCGCCTCGGCCGGCGCCACGTTCCTCGTCGCCCTGAACCTCAACGACCTCACCGGATCGATCGGCGGGATCTCGCTCGCGACGGCCCTCGTCGGGCTCACCGAGGAGACCGCGAAACTGCTCGTCCCGATCGCGCTCTTCCTGCTGGGCACCTACCGCAACCCGCGCGCGGGCGTCGCGATCGGCCTCGCGGCCGGGTTCGGCTTCGCGATCGCCGAGACCACGCTGTACGCCTATCTGACGGCCGCAGCCTCCGGGCCGGACTTCTGCGGCGGCGAGACCCCTTCCGTCACCACCGGATCGGTGATCGCCGCCCAGGTCGCCCGCATCTTCGGCGTCTCGCCGTTCCACTGGCTCTTCACGGGCATCGCCGTCGCGATCGCCTGGCGGGCCTGGCACCTCTACGGGCGCAAGGGCACCCCTGCCGCGATCGGCGGGATCCTGCTCGTCATGGTCGTCCACTCGCTCAACGACACCAGCGCGACCCTGGGATGCGGTGAGCCCACCGTCCAGTCGCTCCTGGCCATGGTCCGCTACGTCCTGGTGATCGTCATGTACCTGGTCTTCAAGGCCTGGGCCCGCAAGCACACGCCGCCGCAGATGGTCGGCGCGGTCAGCAAGGGCTGGTCACCGAAGCACCTGGGCGAGCAGGAGGTCTCGGCCGACGAGGCCCCGGCTCAGGGCTCCCCCACCCGCGAGCCCGCCGACGGCTGAACCGTACGCACGACGACCGACGCCCCCGTCTGCACCACCGGGACGGACCGTCACGCCCGGAAGTACCGCCGGGACGCCCGGTTCCAGAGCAGCGCGAGCACCAGGAGCGCGACGACGATCGTGAGCACGGCCCCCGTCAGGTGGTGCGGGCCGAAGCGCAGCAGCTGGTAGACGCCGACGCCGGCACGGACCAGCATGACGACCGTGATCGCCATGAGGGCCCACCTCCCCCGGGTCTGGAGGCCGAGCGCGACGAGCACGACGAGGACCCCGACCACGAGGCTCAGGAGCGCGAAGAACTGGATCTCGGCGCGTGTCGCGGCGAGCGCCCCGGTCACTGCGGCGTCGCCCGCGAGCAGGAACAGCGCGACGCTGCTGACGACGTCGGTCACGGCTGCGATCCACGTCAGCACGACCGCCACGGTGACGCTCGTGGGTCGTGCCGGGGGGCCCAGTCCGGTGAGGTCGCTCATGCGGGTCACCTCTCTGCGTGGGGACGCCGTGCGTGCACGAGGCCCGGTCGGGCGGTCGGAGGTGGGTGCGGCGCCCGGTCATGGTCCCCGCGCGCCGCGTTCTGCGTCCCTCCGTGATACCAGCGCCAGGACGTGACCGCGCGGCGAGACCTCCCCGCCGGAGACGATGACCATCGGGCCCGTCGGGTAGGGTCCCCGGGTGCTCACCGCTCTCGGCCCCCTGGACGACGTCGTCGCGCACCTCGGGCACAGCCCTCGCCGCGTCCTCGTGGCCGGCGTCTCGGGGTCGGGGAAGACGACCCTCGCGCGGCGCGTCGCCGCACGGCTCGGCCTGCCGCACACCGAGATCGACGCGCTCTTCCACGGCCCGGGATGGACTCCTCGGGCGACGTTCCTCGACGACGTGCGCGACGTCGTCGGGCGGGAGGGGTTCGTCGTCGAGTGGCAGTATCGCGCGGCGCGACAGCTCCTCCTGGACGAGGCCGACCTCGTCGTGTGGCTCGACCTGCCCGTGGCGACGACGATGCGTCAGGTCGTGACACGTACGGTACGGCGCGCGCGGCAGCACGAGGTGCTGTGGAACGGGAACGTCGAGCCGCCGCTGCGGACGGTCTTCTCGGACCCCGGGCACGTCGTCAGGTGGGCGTGGTCGACGAGGCACTCGCTGCGCGACCTCCCGGCCACGGTCGCACGCCAGGACGCGCCGCCCACCCTCGTGCGCCTGCGCAGCAGGCGGCAGGTCGAGACCTGGGTCAGACGGCTTCCCGAGCCACCCAGTCGCTGAGCGCGTCGACGATCCGGACGTCGCCGTCCAGCCAGTCGACGCTCCCCCACTCGCCGGTCGGCAGCCAGGAGAGCGCGTCGTGCTCGACGAGCGGCTCGGGCTCCCCCGCGACGATGCGGGCGAGCCACAGCCGCATGACATGGCGGTCCGTGATGTTCCAGCCGCCTTCGTCAGGCCCGGCGAGCTCGTCACCGAGCTCGACCTGCACCCCCAGCTCCTCGCGGAGCTCGCGGTGCAGCCCGTCGACGGGCGTCTCCCCCGGATCGACCTTGCCCCCCGGGAACTCCCAGCGCCCGGCGAGCTCGACCGGCCGAGAACGGCGGGCGGCGAGCAGCAGGCGGGGGGTCGTGAGGTCGTCGACGACAGCGGCGGCCACCACGAGACGGCGGGAGATCATGTGCGCAGTGTTTCACGCCGACCACGACGGGACCTGGTCGGCCCGCACTCCCGCCCGCGGAACGGGCGGGGCCTCCCCCGAGAGCCGACGTCAGCGGATGCCCGCGTCCTTGGCCCACTGGACGGCCTCGGCACGAGTCGAGACGCCGAGCTTGCGGTAGAGGCTGCGCACCTGCGACTTCACGGTGTTGCGGGTGACGAACAGCTTGGTGGCGATCTGCTCCAAGGTGATGTCCTCGGAAAGGTTCGACAGCACGACCTGCTCACGGCGGGTGAGTGGTGCTGCGAGCTGGACGGCCGGCGACTCAGTCCGGGCCAGTTCGATGATGCTCATGCTTCCTCCATGTGCTGACCGGTCTTCCCATCGCGTCATGGGTCGATCCGGTGAGGTGCTGCTACTGGGAGAGATGGGCGAACCAGCGATTCATGACGCGGTTCTTCACCCTCAATCTCAGCGGTCTTTCACGACAAGGTCCCCTCCAGCGGGTTGCACAGTATCCACGCAGGTCAGATGCCAAAAAATGCGGCTCTGGCGACAACGGCCGATATCTCCGATGTGTCTCGGATCACCCTCCGGCCGTTGCGACAAGAAATGTGATCCGCCTCACAGTCTGGCGCCACAGCATGCTGAGTGACAACCGGAGACGCCCGAGGGCCGCCCTGCGACGTCGTCGCGGAGCGGCCCTCGGGGGACCTCGGGAGGAAGCGGAGGGTCAGCCGCCCACGAGCGCGCTGTACTCGTCGGCCGTGAGCACGGGCCCGGTCTCGGTCACGTCGACCTTGATGAGCCACCCCCCCGCGAAGGGCTCGGCGTTGACGAGCGACGGGTCGTCGATCGCGGCCTGGTTGACCTCGGCCACGGTCCCGGTGACGGGCGAGTACAGCTCGGAGACCGACTTGGTCGACTCGACCTCGCCGATCACCGCGCCCGCCGTGACGGTCGCGCCGACCTCGGGCAGCTCGAGATAGACGATGTCGCCGAGGGCCTCTGCGGCCGTGCTCGTGATGCCGACGACGGCGGGCGTCGAGGCGTCGAGCCACTCGTGCTCGGCGGTGTACTGCAGGTCGGCGGGGAAGTCTGCCATGAGGTGCTCCTGGTCTGCTGGTGGAGGATCGGGGGGCGGGAGGTCGGGCCGGGGCCCGGGTCAGGACGCCTGAGGACGACGGTAGAACGGCATGGGCACGATGACCACCGGCTCCTCACGCCCTCGGACGTCGACCGCGAGCTCGGTGCCCTCGGCACTGAACTCGGGCGTCACGTAGGCCATCGCGATCGGGTACCCGAGGGTCGGCGAGGGAGCCCCCGAGGTGACGAAGCCGATCTGCACGTCGGGCTCCTTGCCCGGGATCACGACGGCGTAGCCTGCGCGAGCCGGTCGTCTGCCCAGCCCACGCAGGCCGACGAGCACGCGCGCGGGCTGAGCACCCTTGCGCGACGCGAGAGCCGCCCGCCCCACGAAGTCGAGCGGTGCGCCCTGGGCGTCGACCTTGTCGAGCTTCACGACGCGACCCAGGCCCGCCTCGTAGGGCGTCGTGGTCGTGTCGAGCTCGTGGCCGTAGAGCGGCATGCCTGCCTCGAGGCGCAGCGAGTCGCGGGCCGAGAGGCCCGCAGGGACGAGGCCGAGGGGCTCCCCCGCGGCCAGCACCTTCTGCCACAGCTCGCGGGCCTGCGCGGTGGGGACGAACAGCTCGAACCCGTCCTCCCCGGTGTACCCGGTCCGCGCGACCAGGGCGTCGATCCCGGCGACCCGGACCTCGACCGATGCGTAGTACTTCAGGTCCCTGATGACTTGTACATCGTCGCCGGCGAGGAGCGAGCCGACGATCTCCTCGGCGCGCGGCCCCTGGACCGCGACGAGCGCGGTGTCCACGGCCTGGTCGACGACGGTCGCGTCGAAGCTCTCGCACCGACGGACGAGCTCGTCGGTCACGAGCGGCGCGTTCCCGGCGTTGGCGACGACCAGGAACCGCTCCGTGCCCAGGCGGTAGACGACCAGGTCGTCGAGGACCGAGCCGTCCTCGGCGCAGATCATGGTGTAGCGAGCACGACCTACGGCCACCGCGGTGAGGTCGCCGACGAGGGCGTGGTCCAGGGCGGCGGCCGCCTGCGGCCCGCTGACCTCGATCTCGCCCATGTGGGAGAGGTCGAACAGCCCTGCCGCCTCCCGCACCGCACGGTGCTCGGCCAGGTCGCTCGTGTAGCGCAGCGGCATCTGCCACCCGCCGAAGCTCGTGAGCGAGGCGCCCAGGGCGACGTGCTCGTCGTGGAGCGGGCTGAGGCGGTCAGCGGCCGGGGTGGTGTCCTGCACGGGCTCCGTCATGGTGATCCTCTCTGCGGTGTCCGGACGAGGGTGACCTCTACGTCACGCACGCCCTGACGGTCCTGGGGTGGGTCGAGGTGTCGGGACCAGCGTGGCCTCGAGGTTCACGCTGGTCCCGACGACCTCAGGAGTACGACTCGATCGGGGGGCAGGAGCACACGAGGTTGCGGTCGCCACGCGCCCCGTCGATGCGCCGCACGGGCGGCCAGTACTTGCCCGACCGCAGAGCAGCGAGCGGGTAGGCCGCGACCTCGCGCGAGTACGGCTTGTCCCAGGCGTCCGAGACGACCGCGGCGGCCGTGTGCGGTGCCCCGCGCAACGGCGACTCCTCGATGCCCCAGGTGCCGGCCGCGACCTCGTCGATCTCGGCCTTGATCGCGACCATCGCTGCGACGAAGCGGTCGAGCTCGGCGAGGTCCTCGCTCTCGGTCGGCTCGACCATGAGCGTGCCCGCGACCGGGAAGGACAGCGTGGGCGCGTGGAACCCGTAGTCCATGAGGCGCTTGGCCACGTCCTCGGCCGTGACACCGGTCTGCGCGGTGAGAGGACGCAGGTCGAGGATGCACTCGTGCGCGACCAGCCCCGCCTCGCCCGTGTAGAGCACGGGGAAGTGCTCGGTCAGGCGGCTGGCCAGGTAGTTCGCGGCGAGCACGGCGGTCTTGGTCGCGGCCTCCAGGCCGTCGGGGCCCATGAGGGCGACGTACGCGTAGGAGATCGGCAGGATGCCGGCCGAGCCGAAGGGCGCGGCCGAGACCGGCGCCGCCCCCTCCCCCGTGAGCGGGTTGCCGGGGAGGAACGGCACCAGGTGCTCCGCGACCGCGACGGGGCCCACGCCGGGGCCGCCGCCGCCGTGCGGGATGCAGAACGTCTTGTGCAGGTTCAGGTGCGAGACGTCGCCGCCGAACTCTCCCGGACGCGCGAGCCCCACGAGCGCGTTGAGGTTCGCACCGTCGATGTACACCTGGCCACCAGATGCATGTACAAGGTCGCACACCTCGCGTACGTGCTCCTCGTAGACGCCGTGCGTCGAAGGGTAGGTGATCATGATCGCCGCGACCTGGGGACCGTGCTGGTCGAGCTTGGCGCGCAGGTCGTCGAGCTGGACCTCGCCCTTCTCGGACGTCGCCACGACCACGACGCGCATGCCCGCGAGTGCCGCAGAGGCCGCGTTGGTGCCGTGGGCCGACGCGGGGATGAGGCACACGTCGCGCCCCTCCTCGCCGCGCGAGCGGTGGTAGTCGCGGATCGCGAGCAGGCCCGCGAACTCGCCCTGCGAGCCCGCGTTGGGCTGCACCGAGACGCCCGCGTAGCCCGTGATCTCGGTGAGCTGGCTCTGCAGACCGTCGATCAGCTCGGCGTAGCCCAACGCCTGGTCGGCGGGCACGAACGGGTGCAGGTCCGCGAACCCGGGCCAGGAGATGGCCTCCATCTCGGCGGTCGCGTTGAGCTTCATGGTGCACGAGCCCAGCGGGATCATGGTGCGATCGAGCGCCAGGTCCTTGTCGGAGAGCGAGCGCAGGTAGCGCAGCATCGCGGTCTCGGAGCGGTGCCGGTGGAACACCGGGTGGGTCAGGTAGCCGGTCGTGCGCAGCAGGTCGGCGGGCAGCACGCTGCCGCCGCCGACGAACCCGAGGTCCCGGCCGTCCGCGAAGACCTCGACGAGCGCGAGCACGTCGTCGGGCGACGTGGTCTCGTCGCACGCGATCTGTACATGATCGGAATCCGGGTTGTACACGTTGATGCCGGCCTCCGCGGCGGCAGCGACGAGTGCCGCCGCGCGGCCTGGCACCACGGCCGACACGGTGTCGAAGAAGACGTCGTGCCGTACCTCGACACCCGCGGCCCGCAGGCCGTTCGCGAGCGCCACTGCCCGCGAGTGCACACGCTCCGCGATCTCCTTGAGGCCCGCGGGCCCGTGGTAGACCGCGTACATCGACGCGACGATCGCGAGCAGCGCCTGGGCCGTGCAGATGTTGCTCGTCGCCTTCTCGCGACGGATGTGCTGCTCACGGGTCTGCAGAGCCAGTCGGTAGGCCTGGTCACCGTCGGCGTCGACCGACACCCCGACCAGGCGGCCCGGGAGAGAGCGCTCCAGGCCCTTGCGCACCGCCATGAACGCGGCGTGCGGGCCGCCGTAGAACAGCGGGACCCCGAAGCGCTGGGCCGAGCCCACCGCGACGTCCGCGCCGAGCTCGCCGGGGGAGACGAGCAGCGTGAGGGCCAGGAGGTCGGCCGCGATCGTCACCAGACCGCCCTGCTCCTTGGTCTCGGCGACGAGGGGACGCAGGTCCCGGACCACGCCCGAGGCGCCGCTCTGCTGCAGCACCACGCCGATGAGCCGCTGGTCCGCCACACCGGCGGCGACGAGGCCTGCCGTCACACCCTCGGACAGGTCGACCACGACCACCGGCAGACCCACCGACTCGGCCCGCGCCCGGGTCACCGCGATCGTCTGGGGGAACAGCTCGGAGTCCAGGACGACGACACCCGCCCCGCCCTTGGCCGCGCGCCACATGAGCGCGACCGCCTCGGCGACCGCGGTGGCCTCGTCGAGCAGCGACGCGTTGGCGACCTCGAGCCCGGTCAGGTCGAGGACCACGGTCTGGAAGTTGAGCAGCGCCTCGAGGCGACCCTGCGAGATCTCGGGCTGGTAGGGCGTGTACGCCGTGTACCAGGCGGGGGACTCGAGCACGTTGCGTCGGATGACCGGCGGAGTGATGGTCCCGTAGTAGCCGAGACCGATCATCTGGGTCTTGACGACGTTCTTGGCCGCGATGGCACGCAGGTCCGCGAGGACCTCGGACTCGGTGCGGGCTGCGGGCAGGTCGAGCGGGCGGTCGGTCCGGATCGAGTCGGGGACCGCGGCGTCGATCAGCGCGTCGAGCGAGTCGTACCCGAGCTCGGCGAGCATCGTCGCGACCTCGCCCGAGGGTGCGGCGGCCGCGTCGTCGCTCACAGGGCGGGGGCCGAGGTGGCGGAACGGGAAGTGCGCGCGGTCGAACGCGTCGCTGGACTGCTGTGTCACGGAGGTCTCCGGGGGTCGGCGAGGAAGACGACGGCAGGCCCAGGGGCCGAACCGTTCCTCCCCGCTCTGTCATCGGACGCGCAGCGTCGACCTGAGAGTTTTGCCGGTCCGCCATGGTCCTCGCGGACCCGGGGCGCGCCGGCTTGCACCGTCGGTAGGGGACCCCTCCGCCCGAGGGCGGACGCGGAGCCACCGCTTTCCAGAGTTGCCTCGCCACCGCGGTACGTCGGCCTGAGAGATTCTCGGGGAGGAGTTGCTCCTTCGGCGCCGACCTCACCCTGAGGTGGCCGGGCTCTCCCGCAATGGTTCGAGCAGCAGTATGTGGTTGTGGGCCCAGCCTAGCGCCCACGGTCGAGCGGCCGCGCGGCCGTCTCGCGCGGAGCACCGTGCACGACGACGGAGCGCACCGTCGCGAGGCGTCCCACGGCACGCTCGAGCGCCCGGGCACGGCGTTCGCTGGCCCGGAAGCTCACGTGGATCGTGCCCGCGTCGCCGTCGCCCTCGACCTCCTCGGTCGCGAGGTGCTCGAAGCTCACGCCGCGCGTCGAGAAGACGCCCGTGAGGCCGGTCAGGGTGCCCGCACGGTGCACCCCTTCGACCTGGGCGACCCAGGAGGGCTCGGCAGCCTCGGGGCCGTCGGTCCTCTCGGGGCCGGCAGGCCCCGCGACCCCCGCGACCCCCGCGATCGATCCGCCCGGCCCACCCACCACTCCCGCCGTCCGCAGGGCCGACCCCACGGCTGCCGCCGCTCCGCGCAGGCGGTGCGTCTCGTCGTCGGGCAGGGAGTCCAGGAGGACGCGCGTCCACCCCTCGGGACCCAGCACGAGCGGGACGCCCAGGACCCCGTGCTGCGGCTCGCCTGCGAGCGCCACCTCGCCGTCGAGCGCGACCTGTCCGGCGACGACGATCTCGCGACCGTCGAGCACGACCTCGACGAGGTCGACCGTCGCGGAGGCCGTGGCGGTCGCGGTCTTGGCGCCGCTCTGGTGCGTCATCCAGGGGCGCGCGACGACGCGCAGGTCGGCGGGCCAGGTGTCGATCAGGCGGTAGGCCGCGCCGACGTCGGTGGCCGCGACCTCGACGAGCTGGGCCTTGGCGGCGGCGATCTCGGCCGGGAACGCGTCGAGCGTGCGTCCCCGGCGCAGGAGCCGCACGGCCCGGTCGCGCTCGGCGAGGTCGTGCCCGCTGAGGCGGACTGTCGACCAGAGCGGCACGGCGTCCTCGCCGTGCTGCCCCCCGACGAAGCCGCCCACGCGGTGCCGTCGGACGCCCAGCTCGACGGCGATCTCGCGCCGGAAGCGCAGCGTGTCGAGCCAGGCCCCCATCCCGACCACGCGCCGCGCGCCCAGCGCCCGGGCCATGACGGCGACGCCGACCTCGACGGGGTTGGACACCACGATCACGACCTCGTGCCCGGAGCCGTGGCGCGCGATCGCGTCGGCGTACTCGGCGAAGATCTCGCGGTTGGCGACGGCGAGCCCGGTCCGGTCGAGCGAGGCGCCCGAGCGGGCGGGCGTCGTCGCGCCGGCCGCGACGACGACCACGTCGGCGACGACGTCGGCGGGGGAGTGGGCCACGTCGATGAGCGGGGCGTGCTCGTCGTAGGCGTCGACGAGGTCCGCACGCAGCCCGTGGACCGCGCGCCCCGACGCACCGCCGGGCCGGCCGACGAGCTGCAGCCGGGAGGTCGTGGGCAGGACGCGCCGCTCGACGAGCTGCGTCACGACCTGCCGCCCGACGTCGCCGGTCGCTCCGAGCACCGCTACGTCCATCCGAGCAGGCTACGTCCGGAAGGTCCCTTCCGCAGGCACGGGGTCTCGCCCGGGCGCCGGCCGTGGGAGCGTCGTCAGGCCCGACGGCGCAGCGCGCGTCCGCCGACCAGGGCGAGTCCCGCGGAGGTCAGGACCACGGCGACCGCGAGCGGGGCGCTCGGGTCGGCGCCCGAGCTCGCGAGACGTCCCGGGGTCACCGAGCCGGGTGTACCGGCCTCGGGCGCCGGTGCGCCGGGGGAGGAGCCCGGCGACGTGCCCGGGTTGCCCGGCTTCGTCGGGTCGACGGGGTCGACGGGATCCACGGGATCCACGGGGTCGACGGGCGCGGCCGCCTCGACCGCGAAGTCCTGGTCGAGGCGTGACTCGCCCGCGCTCGTGAGGGTCACTGCGCGCTCGGTCGGTCCCGCGCTCGTGAAACCGTCCGGGACCGCGAACGTGATCGTGTAGTCGCCCGGGCCCAGCCCGTCGACGAAGTAGGTCCCGTTCGCTCCGGTCGTGACAGGGACGTCGCCGCCGGGGCCGCTGACCAGGACGTTCGCCCCCGGTACCGGTGCGCCGTCGTCGGCGGTGACCGTGCCCCCGACCGCGCCCGGTCGCGTGAGCGCGAGGTCGATCCCGGCCACGTCCTGCGCTCCCAGCGTGACCACACGCGATCCCGGCCCGTCCACCGTGAACCCGGGCGGGGGAGCGACCGTGACCGTGTACTGACCGGCGGGGAGCAGGTCGAAGCGGTACGTACCGTCCCCAGCCGTGAGGGTGCTGCCCGTCGCGCCCCCGGGACCGGTGAAGGACACGACCGCCCCCGCGACACCCTGTCCGCCCGCCGTGACCGTACCGGACACCGACGGCAGGGGTGATGCCACGAAGCTCACGGTGCGCAGCGCCTCGTCCCCGGGGAGCACCTCGAACGACTGGCTGGGCTCGTCCACCGTGTACCCGGGCGGCGGTGTCACGGTCACGGTGTGCTGCCCGACCGCGACCTGGTCCACGAGGTAGGCCCCGTTCGAGTCGGTCACCGCCGTGACGGGCCCGCCCGGCCCCGTGATCGTGATCGTGGCGCCCGGGACGGGCGTCCCGTCCTCCGTGAGGACGGTGCCTGCGACCGGGACGGGAAGGACCGGCCGGACCGTGAAGTCGACCCCGGTCGCGTCGGTCACGGCGAGGTCCGCGGGCAGGGACAGCGGGCCGACGACGACGTACCCGGCCTGCCCCGCCGGGGCCGGTGGCGGGGTGACCTCGACGGCGTACCCGTCCGCCGCGGTGTAGCCGGTGAACGAGTACGTGCCGTCGGCTCCCGAGGTCGTGGTCGCGAGCCGGACGCCGTCCGTGGAGACGAGCGTGAGCGTCGCGCCGCTGATCGGACCCACGTCCTGGAGCGCGACCGTCCCGGTCACGTCCCGGGCGAGCGACGCGAACCACGTCTGGAAGACCGGGAACCCGGAGCGCTGCTGGAACAGGAGCGTCAGGCTCGTGACGGGCACCGTGGGCTCGAACCAGCCCGTCGCCCCCGACGTGTCCGTCGCCGTCGCGTTCCCCCGCAGCACGCCCGTCACGGGGTCCCACGTCGGGACGTCCGTGCCCGTGCAGGCCGGTCTCGGCGTGACGGCGCAGTAGTTGAACCCGCCCTGGTAGCCCAGCTCGGCCCCCGTCAGGAGGCGGCCGCCCTCTCCCCGGGCGACGACCGTCACCTGATCGGCGTCGATGTCGCCCAGCACGAAGGTCCACCCGCCGGCCGGGGTGGGACGCTCGAACGTGTAGGTCGTGGTCGACGGGGACGTGGGTGCGTCGGCCCGGGGGCGCAGGTTCAGGTAGTGCTGCCCCTGGCTCGACCCGTACTTCGCCCCGACCGGTGTCGCCGTGCTCAGCCACGAGCTGGCCCCCGACTGGACGCCCACCTGGCCGGCCCGCGAGTCCGACGTCATGGTCGCAGCCGGGAAGCCTTCTGCAGGCAGCCGCATCGTGGTCGTGTAGCTGCCGCCCGTCCCGGCGAGCGGGTCCCAGGCGGCCCAGCCGGCCGTGGTCGCCGCAGTCGCGGAGCCCGCGACGCCGACGCCGAGGAGCACGGCGAGAGCGAGGGCGAGGACGGCCCCGAGACGTCGGGGGGACGGTGTCGGCAGCGCCGGGGTCGCCCGGGGCGTCTGGGGTGCGCGCACCCCCACACCGTACGAGCGCACACGGGACGGCGCGCGGGGACGGTCAGGGGCGCACCTGCGAGCGGGCACAGGTCCGCGCCGGGACGCGAGCCCCCGGCAGCACGGGACGCAGGCCAAGGACGCTCCGGCCGCATAGGAGGTGGAAAACCGACGTGTGCTCCTGGCGAGCACGCCCGAGATCGACGGAGGTGCGCTCGGTGACGAACCTCGAGAATCGCCGCACGGGGTTCTTGCTGATAGCGGCCACGCTCGTGATGTTCGCGCTGCTCGCGATGCTCGAGGGCTGCGTCGGGGACGACCTCGGGAACGCGGCGGGTCCGGCCGACGGGTCGTCCGTGGCGGACGCCGCGGCCGCTTCCCCACCGCCCGAGGAGCTGGCCGTCACCACGGGAGAGACGATCGCCGTGGAGGACGTCGACAGGCTCCCGCCCGGCAAGCACGCCTTCGTCCTGCCCGACAAGACGCGGGTCGTCGTCACGAGCGACGAACCCCTGCCCGAGCGCGTCCGGGCCTGGGTGCAGGGGCAGGTGGACGGGACCGTGCAGGACCCGGGCGTCCCGGGGCAGATCACGACGAACCGCAGCCTGATCGTCGACACCGCGCAGGGGATCGCACGGAAGGTCGGTCTCCAGACCGGCAAGCAGATCGTCTTCGTCTACCCGCTCGTCGGGAGCTGCCCCGCGGGGACCGAACCCTTCCTCGGCTGGGCGCACACCTCGATCACGTTGTACGACGCGTTCGACTGCGACGTGCTGCCGACCAGGGAAGCAGCCGAGGAGCGGGTCGCCGCGACCGTCGCGGCTCAGAAGGACCCGGAGCGCTACCAGGTCTTCGTCCGTGAGTAGCGGCCACACGATCTCCACGACTCTCACCACGGTCCCGCCCACCTCCGAGGGCGCGCCTCCGTCGAGCCGCGCGCGGCGCGGGCAGGATGAGGTGCTCACCTCGTCGCACGTCCGCGTCGGGGGCCACCACGAGCGCCCGAGGGGGCTTCACCCAGCATGGACATGACGTCGCAGGACCAGCAGCCCCGCACGACCGCCTACGTTCCTCGGCACCTGGCCTCGCCGGCCTCGTCGGCCACGTCGGCCTCGTCGGCCGCGCCCGCCCGGGGCGCCGACCTGCCTGCGGACCCTCGGTCGATGCGCTGGGACCGGTCGGTGGGCACCCTCCACCGGGTCCTGGACGAGCTGTCGGTGCTCGACGACGGGAGCCTGTCGGTCGGGAGGCGCTGAGCGGTCTTCGGCCCCAGCCTGCTCAGCCCAGCTCGATCGCCGCGGCCGCCGCGACCATCTCGTCGATGACCGCGTTCACGACGGGTCGGGGTTCGTGCCGGGTGGCCCGGTGCCGCGCGACGAGACGTCGCGATCCGAGACCCGGGAGCGGGACGACCGTGACGCCGTCGGGCATCTCGCCCTGGACGGCGAGCGCGGGGAGCATCGCGACGCCCTGACCGGCCGCGACGAGCGCGAGGGCCACGTCGAAGTCGTAGTACGAGTGACGCGTGCGGAGCGTCGTGCCGAGCGTGCGCGAGAGGCGGCGCAGGGCGCGGGCGGCCGCCGTGCTCGGCTCGGGACCGAGCCAGACGGCGTCGCGCACGTCGTCGAGGCGCGCGGGCGTCGGGAACGTCGCGGGCACGACGACGCGCCACGGCTCGTCGAGCAGAGGGACCTCGCGCATACCGCGCGGCGCGGGGGAGTCCGCGTCCTCGTCGCGCTCCAGGAGGACGACGTCCAGGTCGCCGCTGCGCAGGAGCCGCAGTGCCTCCGCGGGCTCGAGCTCCTGGACGTCGAGCTCGACGCCGGGGTAGCGCGACTCGAGCGACGCGAACGTGGGTCCGACGACCGCGCGGATCGCCGTCTGGAACGAACCGACCGACACCGTCCCCGTCATCTCCTCGCTCATCGCGACGATGGCCTTGCGGGCCTCGACCATCTCGGACTCGATGCGTTCGGCGGCCTCGGCGAGGATGCGACCTGCGGGCGTCAGGGTCACGCCACGGGGCCCGCGGTCGAGGACCTGGACCTTCTCCTCGGCCTCCAGACGCGCTATTTGCTGAGACACGGCAGAGGGCGTCACGTGCAGCAGGTCGGCTGCCGCCAGGACACCTCCGGCCCGGTGCACGGCAAGCAGGAAACCAAGTCTTCGTGGGTCCGTGGCCATGTAGAGATGCTAAACGGCCACGTCAGAGTTCTTCAATTGTGCTGAATGATTTTCAGGGTCACACTTGTCACGTGGCGCCGGCTGGTCCTCCTCAAAAGGGGCTGGCGCCCACAATCCACCTGGTCGCTGCAGCGTCGCAGCCCCCACCAGGACCCCCCTCCCCGATCCCTTCGTGACCCCTGCCCGGAGACCGCCATGTCCGCTTCCCCCGCCCTCGTCGACCTGGTCGTGACCCCGCTCGGATGGATCGGCGCGATCGCGGCCGTCACGGCGTACGCGATGGTCACACGAGGCCGCTGGTCGGGGGACTCGTTGCGGTTCCAGCTCACGAACTTCGTGGGCGCGGGCCTCATGTGCCTGGTCGCCGCGGTCAACGGCGTGTGGCCCTCGGCCGTCGCGAACGTGGTCTGGATCGTCATCGGCGGTCAGGCCATCGTGGTGCTCGTCAAGGCCCGACGCCGCCGCGCGACCGAGGCCGTGGTCGTCCCTCTCGAGGTGCCCGCCGCCCACGCGCGCGCCGTCGACCTGGCGGCCTGACCGTTCCTCACACCCGCCGGTAGCCCGCCGCCCGCCACGCGACGATCCGGTCCACGGCCTCGGCCACGACCTCCGGTGCGGCGGCGAACGACAACCGGACCCACTCGTGGCCGCGCACGCCGTCGAAGTCCGTCCCCGGGGTGAGCGCCACCCCCGTGTCGGCCAGGAGCCGCTCGCACCACGTGACCGAGTCCAGCCCCGACTCCGCGACGTTCGCATAGACGTAGAACGCGCCGTCCGCCGGGGCGACCGGGTCCCAGCCCAGGTCGTCGAGCCGGTCGAGCACGAGCGCGCGCGAGTCCGCGTACCGGGCGACGTTCGCCAGCGCGGCCGCATACCCCTCGGGGGACAGGGCCGCGACGCCCGCGTGCTGCGCGAGCGCGGGCGGGCTCAGCGCGATGTTGCCCGCGAGCGCGCCGACCGGGGCCACGAGGTCCTCGGGCAGCACGAGCCACCCGAGCCGCCACCCGGTCATGGCCCAGTACTTGGAGAACGAGTTCACGACGACCGCACCGCCGTCGAGGAACTGCGCCGCGGTCGCCGTCTCCCCGGCCTCCGACGCGGGGTCGGCGTAGACGATGCCGTGGTAGATCTCGTCGCTGATCAGGCGCACGTCGTGGTCGGTGCACCAGTCCGCGAGCTCGGCGAGGTCGGCCGGCGGGATCATCGTCCCGGTCGGGTTCGCCGGGCTGGCGACGACGAGCCCGTCGAGGCCGCCCCCGTAGTACGCCTCCATGAGCTGGGAGACGGTGGGTTGGTAGCGGGTCTCGGGGCCGCAGTCGAGCTCGACGACCTCGCACCCCAGGGCCGCGAGGATGTTCCGGTACGCGGGGTACCCGGGGCGGGCCAGCGCGACGCGGTCCCCGACGTCGAACGCGGCGAGGAACGCGAGCATGAAGCCGCCCGACGACCCCGTGGTCACCGCGACGCGCGACGGGTCGACGTGCACGCCGTAGGTACGCCCGTAGTGCTCGGCGATCGCCTGGCGCAGCGCGGGCACGCCCAGCGCCTCGGTGTAGCCGAGGTCCCCCGCCTCGAGCAGCTCGATCGCCCGGCGCCGCACGACGTCGGACGCCCCCGTCGCGGGTTCCCCGGCGCACAGGTTGAGGACCGACTCGCCCGCGTCGCGGCGCGCGTTGGCCGCGGCGAGGACCTCCATGACGGCGAACGGGGGGACGTGCGACCTGCGCGAGACCTTCATGAGGCCATCATGCCCGTCGTTCCGCGGCTCGTGGGCCCCGACGAGCACCGGGTGAACTGTGCAGGTCCGGTGACGGAGCGAGTCCTGGAAGGAAACCGCGTCGGAAGTTCCGTAACCTGGCACGGTCCCGGTCGTCCAGCGCCCGAGGACGACGTCCCACAGGTCACGATCGAGAGGCGAGCAGTGCCGGAGCACACGACGCAAGGGGGAGTCCGCATCGACGACTCCGGACCTCGATGGACGATGTGGGGAGAGGTCGACGCCGCGGTCCAGGACCGTTCCGAGGGCGACCTCGTCCGCTCGCTCGAGCGCGCCGACGGCCCCGTGACGATCGACCTGTCCGACGTCACGTTCATGGACTCGGGCGGCCTACGGCTGCTGTACCTGTCTCTCCTGGCGGGTGGCGAGGCCCCGGTCCTGGTCGGTGTCCCCGAGCGCATCAAGGACCTGCTCGAGATCAGCGGCGTCCTGACCCAGTTCACGCTCGTCGACTGACCTTTCCCGGCGCCGCGGCCACCATCCCCGGCCGCGTCGTCGCACCTGTCCCACCGCACACCCCACCGGACCCATCGGAGGAACCTCTTGGACACCTCGATCGCCTCGTCCCGTCCGCCCGAGAACTTCCACGTGGTCCGCGTCTGGCAGCTCGACTCGATCGACGAGCTCTCGACTCTGCGCACCTCGCTCCACCTCGAGCTGACGGGGCGCCCTCTCGCTCCCGACGGGGCCCTCGCCGAGGTCCCCGAGAAGATCGTGCTCGTCGCGAGCGAGCTCGCGACCAACGCGCTGCGCCACGGGCGCCCGCCGACGACGGTCCAGCTCCTGACCGACGGCGAGGAGTACATCGTCGACGTGATCGACCAGGACACGAGCCGCGCACCCGTGGTCGCGGCGCCCCGCCTGCCGGGAGACGGCGGCTTCGGGCTCGTGCTCGCGCAGCGGATCGCCCTGGACGTGGGCTGGTTCGTCGCGGACGGCAAGCACGTCTGGGCCCGCCTCGGCGTGCCACGCGAGGCGGTGGGGGCTCCCACACCTGCCGCGGCGGTCCCCTGACCGCTCGCTCCCGCTGAGGGCCGGTCTGCGCGGTGCGCAGGTCGGCCCTCAGTCGTCCCCGGCCTCGCCCGCTGCCTCGCCCTCTGCCCGACGACGCAGCACCAGCAGCGTCGCGTCGTCCTCCGACGCGGGGTCCCGGGTCGCGCGCAGCACGGCGTCGACGTCGCCCACGTGCTGGGCGAAGGTCCCGGCGAGCCGGCGCAGGCCCACCTTGAGCGACTCGTCGCGGCGCTCGAAGAGCCCGTCGCTGTAGAGCACGAGGGCGCCGCCGGGCGCGATCGACGTGGTCCCGGCCTCGAACCGCAGCGCTCCCAGCCCGAGCGGCGGACCGCCCAGCAGGCGGCCCCACACGACGCCCTCGCCCGGCACGAGGAAGAAGGGCGGCGGATGTCCTGCCGTCACGTACTCGACCGAGCCCTCGTCGAGGTCGACGACCGCGACGACGAGCGTCGCGATCTGCCCCGGCATGGTCCATCGCACCGTCTCGGCGAGCTGCTCGACGGCGCCGCGCGCGCTCCCGGCCTGCACGAGGGCTGCGCGCAGCGCGTTGCGGAGCTGCCCCATCGAGGCGGCGGCCTGGAGCCCGTGGCCCGTGACGTCCCCGACGACGAGGCCGAGCGCCCCCGAGGGGAGGCGCAGCGCGTCGTACCAGTCCCCGCCGACGAACCCGCCGCCGGCCGGCTCGTAGCGTGCCGTCACGGTCCAGCCCGGCGTGTCGGGCAGGGACGCCGGGAGCAGGCTCCGCTGGAGGGCCTCGGCAGCGCGCACGTCCCGGCGCCCGGCCAGGTAGAGCGCCTCGACGAGGTGGCTGCGCAGGGCTCCGGCGGTCTCGACGGCATCCTCCGTCCAGGGTTCGCTGTGCCCGCTCACGACCTCCCGCCAGCGTTCGAACGACTTGCGGGGGCTGAGCCGGACCGTGTCGCCCTCGCTGCGCGCGATGGCCTTGTTGTGGGGGTCGCCGCCCCAGTCGACGCTGCGCAGCACCTCGTCGCGCAGCCACAGGACGACCTGGCCGTCGTTGAGGTGCACGCCCAGCACGCCCGCGACGTCGGGCAGCCGCTCCGCGAGGTCCGGGGCGGCCACGCGCAGCGAGTCGATCGCGACGACCTCGTCGTCCGCGGCCGAGAGACGGTCAGCGAACCAGTCGGCGAGCAGGGCTGTCCCCGCGTCGTCGGGCACGTGCCCCAGCGAGGCCGCGCGGCCCTCCGCGACGACCACGGCCCCGTCGGCGCCCACGAGGTCGAGCAGGCGGGCGTCCGCCGTGAGGGCCTCGACGAGCGCCGTGTCCTGGTCGCGACTGTCGGCGACGAGGCCCGCGAGCAGGCGCGACGACACGCGGGACGCGGCCAGGCGGTCCTCCTCGCTCTGCGCGACGAGCAGCACCGACAGCGCGGCGCCCAGGAACTCCGCGGCCGCGCGCACCGCGTACGGCGGGTGGTGCGGTCCCGAGTAGTGGTGGCACGCGATGAGGCCCCAGAGCTTCCCGTCGCGCAGCAGCGAGATCGACATCGACGCACCCACGCCCATGTTCGCGAGGTACTCGAGGTGGATCGGGGAGACGCTGCGCAGCGTCGAGTACGTGAGGTCGAGCGGCTGCCCCGTGGTCGGGAGGTCGGTCGGGACGACGTCGCACGGCACGTAGCCCACGTCGTCGATCAGCCGGATCCAGTTCTTCTCGTACAGCGCGCGGGCCTGGCGCGGGATGTCGGTCGCGGGGTAGTGCAGTCCGTAGAACGAGTTGAGGTCCTCGCGCTTGGCCTCGGCGACGACCTCGCCGTTGTGGTCTGCGTCGAAGCGGTAGATCATCACACGGTCGAAGCCCGTCAGGTGCCGCACGTGCTCCGCCGCGGTCCCGAACAGCGCGGGCAGCGTCCCGGCCCGATCGAGGTCCGCGAGCGCCGCGCGCACGGCCTGGTACGTGTTGGGGAAGCTGAGGGGTCGCACGACCGCCGGCTCGAGCTCGATCACGACGACGCGCTCGGCGTCGGCCGGCAGCGGCGGGCGGTGCAGGATCGCGTCGGTCGCGACGTCGTGGGTGTCCCCGGTGCGGATCTCGACGGGGTTGTGCGGTGCCAGGTCGGGATGCTGCGCGACGTGCGTGAGGAGCCTCGTGCCGTCGTCGGTGCCCAGGACCTCGGACAGGTGGGCACCGAGCACGTCCTCGGTGCTGCGCCCCAGGACCTCGTGCACGCTGGTCGAGCACTGCACCACGTGCCCGTCGGACTCCCGCACCACGAGGAGCGCCCCGCGTGGCTGGATGCGTCCGGGGATGTGGATGGGCTCGCGCGCGCAGTTCTCGAGGTCGATCGTCTCGGCCGGGCTGAGAAGCTCCTCGTCCGTGCTCTGGGTCATGTGCAGCTCCCCTCCCGCAGGATGCGGGCCGTTCATGGCAGCGCGCTGCCGACAAGTCCCGGCTGCTTCTTCACCGATGACGAGCACACCCGGTCGGAAATGGCCGGGCGGCCCAGCGTACCCCGCCCGTGATCGGCGAGGATGGGGGCAGCACCCGTCCAGCGCCGACCGTGGGAGGACCCGATGACCGAGGACGACCCGGTGCGCCGGGCCGCGCAGTACCGCGTGGACCGCGAGGCCGCGCGAGAGGCTGCCGAGGCTGCCGAGGCTGCCGCCGGCGAGGGCGCCGCCGAGGGTGACGGCCCCGCGCGCCCACGGCTCCCGCTCGAGAACCGCGGCCAGTGGGTCGACGAGCTGGTCCGCCAGGCCATGGCCCGCGGCGAGTTCGACGACCTGCCGCTCGCGGGCAAGCCCATCCCTGGCCTGGGCGCGCGGCACGACCCCGACTGGTGGCTCAAGAACCTCGTCGAGCGCGAGCAGATCACGGGCATCCTGCCGCCGGCACAGCTGCGGGCCGACGACGCCCGGTTGCGCGACGAGCTCGACCGCCAGTTCTCCGAGGAGTCGGTACGGGAGGTGCTCGCGGAGTTCAACGCACGCGTGGTCGACGCGCGGCGCCAGCTCCTGGGCGGCCCGCCCGTGGTCACGCCCCTGCGGGACGTCGAGGAGGAGGTGTCGCTCTGGCGCGAACGGCGGGTGGCCCGCACCGCTGCGTCGTCCTCCAGCCCGACGGCGCCGCGCCCCTCCCGGGACGACTCGCCCCGGGACCGCTCGCCCCGGGCGGGCGACGGCTCGGGCGCGACGGGCGCGCGACGGTGGTGGCGCCGTCGGCGGGGCGGACCGGCGGACGGCACCGAGGCGACCTGACTCACCCCCTCCCGGCGAGCGCTCCCACGCACCGGCTCCTACCCTCGGGACATGCCCGCCCCCACCGCCCCGACCGCCGAGCCGACGGGCTGGGTGCCCGACGTCCTCGACGGGTTCGAGCAGCTCACCCTGCCCCTCGACCCCGACGACGAGGGCGAGGTCGTCGCGACGCTGGTGCGCCGCCGTCGGGACGACGAGGGTGGCACGGCCGGCGACACGCTCCACGGAGGAGCGCGCCCCGCGGGCGTGCGCGACCGCGGGATCGACGTCCTGTACGTGCACGGCTGGTCCGACTACTTCTTCCAGACCGGGCTCGCGGACTTCTGGGAGGCCCAGGGCGCGCGGTTCTTCGCGCTCGACCTGCGCAAGTACGGCCGCAGCCTGCGCCCGGGCCAGACCCCCGGGTTCGTCACGAGCCTCGCGACGTACGACGAGGACATCGAGGCCGCGCTCGCCGCGATGGGGCACGGCGTGCTGACCGCCGACCCGGTGATGCGCGAGCGCGGCCTGGTCCTCATGGGCCACTCCACGGGCGGGCTCACGCTGAGCCTGTGGACCGCACGCAACCACGACCGTGTCGCGGGGCTCGTCCTCAACAGCCCGTGGCTCGAGTTCCAGGCGCGCGACATCGGGCGCAAGGTGCTCGCCCCCGCGATCGCGCTCCAGGCGCGGCTCGACCCGCGCGTCCCCCTGCCCCAGGTCGACCTCGGCTTCTACACGCGCTCGGTGTCCAGGACGCTCGACGGCGAGTGGGACTACGACCTCGCGTGGCGTCCCGTGCGCGGGTTCGTCGTGCACGGAGGGTGGCTCAACGCGGTCCTGCACGGGCAGGCGGCGGTCGAGCTGGGGCTCGGGATCACCGTGCCCGTCCTCGTGCTGCTGTCCACGAGCAGCACGCTCCTGCCCCGCTGGACCCCCGAGATGATGCACAGCGACACGGCCCTCGACGTCGTCGGGATCGCGCGGCGGTCGACCGACCTCGGGAGCCTCGTCGTTCTCGCCCGCATCGAGGGGGCTCTGCACGACGTCGTGCTCTCGGCCGCCCCCGCGCGGGCCGCGGCCTACGAGCAGATCGCGACGTGGGTGCACGGGTACGTGCCCGAGCCGGAGCCCGCGCAGGAGCCCGGGGCGGACGAGTCGGGGACCGAGGCCACCGGGGTCGGTGCGTGGGCGCCGGTGCGGTGGGCACGCTCGGCGGCGGGGGCCGTGGGCGCGAGCGTGCGCGGGTGGGCCGCCCGGGCGCGGGAGCCGCGCGGCTCCCGCGCGCGGAGGCCTCAGGCCTGACGTCGCGCGAGCTCCGCGCGCACGAACTCGACCACGCCGTCCGCGGCGGCCTCGACCTGCGCCAGGCAGTCCTCGAAGTCCTGCATGCCGCCGTACCAGGGGTCGTCGATGTCGAGCAGGTGCTCGTCGCGCTCGGCCCTCTCCCGCGGGACGACGGGCGCCGCCGGGTCGAACGTCCGGTACATGCGCACGTTCCCGTCGCCGTGCATCCGGCGCAGGGCGCGCGCGTGCTGGGACGTCATCGGCAGCACCAGGTCGCGGGACACGAGGTCGCTCGCGCGGACCTGGCGGGCGTGGTGGCCGTCACCCGTGTCGTACCCGTGCTCGGCCAGGACGCGCCTCGCCCGGCGGTCCACCGGGTTGCCGTGCTCCTCCGCGCTGATGCCCGTCGAGTCCACGACCACGCGCCCGCCCAGCCCCGCGGCCTCGAACCGGTCGCGCAGCACGATCTCCGCCATGGGTGAGCGGCAGATGTTGCCCGTGCAGACCGTCATCACGCGGTAGGGGCCGTGGCCGGGGTCGGGGGTCGCGTCGTGGGGAGTGGTCGTCACGAGACCAGTCTGCCCGAGCCGTGCGCCGGACCCCTCCGGCGCGACGGGACGGTGGTCCCGCGCCGGACGGGGGTCCCGCACGAGACGGGTGGATGGACCGGCGCCCGGGAGACCCGTCTCGGACGCACCGACCCGTCTCGCCGCCGCCGCCCCGCCGTCGGGCACTTCCCGCGCGCCCGGCCTACCGTGGACGCATGACCATCAGGACGGACTCGGGGATCGTCGCGGTGACCGGCGCGAGCGGGCAGCTCGGATCGAAGCTCGCGCTGCGGCTCGCGGCCGAGGGGGCCGCCCAGCGCCTCGTCGTGCGGGACGCCTCCCGGACGCCGCGCCTGCCCGACGGCGACCCCTTGCCCGACTCCGAGGTCGCGGTCACCGCCGGGTACACCGACACCGAGCGCATGGTCCGCGCCTTCCGCGGCGCGCGCTCGGTCTTCCTGGTGTCGGCGCGCGAGGCTCCTGACCGGGTCGCCGAGCACCGGGCCGCCGTGGACGCGGCCGTCGCTGCGGGCGTCGAGCGCATCGTCTACGTGTCGTTCGTGGGCGCGGCCCCCGAGGCCACGTTCACGTTCGCGCGCGACCACTGGCACACCGAGGAGTACATCAAGGGGACCGGTCTGAAGTACACGTTCCTGCGCGACAACCTCTACCACCAAGGTCTCGTCCACATGGTCGGGGACGACGGCGTCATCCGCGGCCCGGGCGGCGACGGGCGGCTCGCGTCGGTGTCGCACGACGACATCGCCGACGTCGCGACCGCGATCCTCCTCGACGAGCGCCCCCAGGTGCACGACGGGAAGACGTACGACGTGACCGGCCCCGAGGCGCTGACCCTCACCGAGGTCGCGAGCGTGCTCTCCGGCGTCACGGGCCGCACCATCACGTACCACCCGGAGACGGTCGAGGAGGCGTACGCGTCGCGCGCCGTCTACGCCGCGCCGCCGTTCGAGGTCGACGGCTGGGTCTCGTCCTACACCGCGATCGCGGCGGGCGAGCTGGCCGGGGTGAGCGACGTCGTCGAACGTTTCGCCGGGCGGCCCGCCCAGGGCTTCGCCGAGTGGCTCGACGACTATCCCGAGGAGTGGGACCGCCTTCTCCCTGCCTGACCGCCCGGCCAGGGCTGCGCACCGCAGCACCGCTTCGAAGGAGCGTCCATGAGCACGCAGTCGGACGAGACGGGCCAGCCCCCTTCCCCGCACGCCGCGCAGGGCCCCGTCGCCCCGGACCACCGGTGGGCCGGGCTGTTCGTCCTCGCCACGGCGCTGTCGATGATCGTGCTCGACGGGACGATCGTCGGCGTCGCGCTGCCGACGATCATCGAGGACCTGCACCTCGACCTGGGCGACGCGCAGTGGGTCAACGCGTCCTACTCGGTCGTGTTCGCGGCGCTCCTGCTCACCGCGGGGCGCCTGGGTGACCGCCTGGGGCGGCGGAACCTGCTGCTCGGGGGAGTCGTGGTCTTCCTCGCCGGGAGCCTCCTCGCGTCGCAGGCCGAGGACGCCGGGACCCTCGTCGTGGCGCGCCTGATCCAGGGCGTCGGTGGCGCGTTCGTGCTGCCCGCGACGCTGTCCACGGTCAACGCGACGTTCCGCGGCAAGGACAGGGCCGTGGCGTTCGGCATCTGGGGAGCCGTGATCTCCGGCATGGCCGCGGTCGGGCCGCTCCTCGGCGGGTGGCTCACGACGTCCTTCACGTGGCCGTGGATCTTCCTCGTGAACCTCCCGATCGGGGTCGCGGTCGTCGTCGGCGCGCTGCTCGTCGTCCCCGAGACCCGCGCGCACATCACCGTGCCGGGGCTCGACGTCGTCGGGCTGCTCCTGAGCGCTCTCGGGTTCGGTGCGGTCGTGTTCGCGCTCATCGAGGGGCAGTCGCTCGGGTGGTGGGCGCCCAAGGCCGACCTCAAGGTCTTCGGCATGACCTGGGGTACCGGCGCGCCCGTCTCGCCCGTCCCGGTCATCGGCGCGATCGGCGTGCTGCTCCTGGTGCTGTTCGCGTTCTGGGAGCGTCACAGGGCGCGGATCGCCCGCTCGGCCCTGCTCGACCTCACGCTCTTCCGCGTCGCGACGTTCCGCTGGGGCAACCTCACCGCGATGCTCGTCGCGATCGGCGAGTTCGGCCTGATCTTCGTGCTGCCGCTGTACCTCCAGAACGTGCTGGGCCTCTCGAGCCTGGGCGCCGGCGTCGTGCTTGCCACCATGGCCGCGGGCGCATTCTTCTCGGGAGCGATGGCCCGGCACCTCGCGGCCGCGATCGGGTCGCCGCGCACGATCGTCCTGGGGCTGGTCCTGGAGGTCGTGGGCGTGCTCGCGGTCGCGCTCGTCGTGACCCCGACCGTCTCGTCGTGGCTCGTCGCCGTCCTGCTCGTGGTCTACGGCCTGGGGCTGGGGCTCGCGTCCGCGCAGCTCACGGGCACGACGCTCGTCGACGTCCCCGAGGAGGAGTCCGGCCAGGCGTCCGCGACCCAGTCGACGTCGCGCCAGCTCGGCTCGGCGCTCGGCACGGCCTTCATCGGGGCGGCCCTCGCGATCGGCCTCACGACCGCTGTCCCGCCCGCGCTGGACGGGGTCGACGGCGTCTCGCCCGCCGTCGCGTCGCAGGTCGCCGACGCGACGGCCCAGTCGGCGGGCGGCACGATCCCGCAGCTGCGCGCGCAGGGCACCCGGAGCCAGTTCGGGGAGACGACGCCCGACGTCGTCGACGCGCTCTCCGACGGGTTCAGCGACGCCACACGCATCTCCTTGTACGTCGCCGGGGGCTTCCTGCTCCTGGGCCTGGTGTGCTCGACGCGGGTCGTCGCGGCCTCCCGGCGAGAGGGCGTGGACCAGGGCGACCGGTCGCACGCCGAGGGTGCCGCTGGCGCCGCTGGTGACCGCCGAAGGTGACGCGCCGGCCGCCGAAGGTGACCGATCTGGCGGCCGAGGGTGACGCGCCGGGCCGCCGAAGGTGACGCGCGAAGGTGCCGAGGGTGACGTGCCGAGGTGTCGACGGTGACGGGTCCGAACCTGTCGAGAAAAACCCTGGCGACCCGACGGACGGCAGGCGTAGCGTCGTCCGTACATGGGAAAGGAGGTGGTCCACGAAGTGAAGAATCTTCGGACACATGAGGTGGTTGCACGCTAGTCGTGCCATCGAGCAACGGACCTTGCGAGGAACCCGCGGCCGACAGGTGACCGTCACGTCACCCACGACCGGCGAGAACCGAGCAACCACCGGAGCCCGCGGGAGTCGTGCCCTTGTCCAGCGCGACAGGTGGAGAGATCCACCGGCCCGCGGGCTTCTTCACGCCTGCTCGACGCACCGTCTCCGGCGGGAGACTCTCGGTCCAGCACGTCTCCCTCGGCGGGCGTGACCGTCACCCCCGGCGGTCAGAACGGCCTGCGCGCCACCACGAGGAACCGCGGGGCCTCGTCCACGAAGTCGTTGCCGGCCGCGAAGTGCATGTGCAGCGCGCGCAGCGGCGCCTCGTACCTCCCGATCGCCTCGGACGACAGGCTCGCGATCTCCGGGACCTGCCACGCGATGACCTTGAGGTACCAGAGCAGCGAGCTCAGGTCGTGGAAGTGCCGGGTCCCGACGTGCTCGCGCGCCACGTCGATCACGAAGCCGGCCTCGGCCAGGTCGGCGACCGCGCCCTCGAGCGTCACGTCGTCCGGGTCCCAGGGGAGCTGTGCGCCGAGCGCGGTGTTGACCCGGATGCCGTCCCGGGAGTCGACCTGCTGCGTGATGAACACGCCTCCCGGTTCCAGGACGCGCAGGACCTCGGACGGCTCGAACTCCTCGTGCCGGTCGAGCACGACCGCGAACCGACCGTCGAGGAACGGCAGCATGAGCCCCTCGCCCTTGCTGCTCCCCACCTGTCGGACGTCCACGCCCAGAGGTTCGAGGCGCCGTCGGGCCACGGGGACGTTCGGGGGCCAGCCCTCCGTCGCGGCCGAACCCTCCGGCAAGGGCGCGAGCGAGCCGAACGCCTCGCCACCGCCTGTCCCCAGGTCCAGGACCGGACCTCGACCGCTGCCGACGAGCTCGCGCGCGAGCACCAGGTAGTCCCAGGGCAGGGGGTCCTCGATGCAGCGGTCGTCGATCGGGGACAGGTCGAAGCCCACGACCGGGGTCGCCCGGGCCCACTCGACGTGCGCCTCGAACGGGGCGGCGCGGTCGGGGACGGGCAGGACTCCGGCTTCAGACATGCGTCGATTGTCCCCCGGCGCAGCGTGCTCGGTCGAAACGGCACGCCCGCCCCACGACGACCCGCACCGTGCCGCGGTCCAGGGCGGATGCCCATGGCACGGGACGTGACAAAGCGGTATTTTCGTGCGCCGGCACCACGCCACGCCACCACCCGACACGAGGATTCCCCTGAGCACCGCACCGCACCCCCTCAGCGACCGCGCGACCCGCAAGGTCCGTGCCGTCGCCGACCAGCACCGGAGCACGCTCGGCGAGCTCCGGCACGTCGAGTCCTGCACGCTCTCGGCGCGCGCGATCGGTACCGTGGCGGGAGTCTTCTCCCTGCTCGTCGCGGTCGTGGCGTTCAACGGGCGCGTCGTCGAGGTGATCGGATTCGCCCTCGCGATGGGCCTGGTCCTGGCCGTGGTCCTGCGGTTCGTCGCGAGCGAGAAGCTCCTCGTGCTCGAACGTGGCCTCGTCGTGGGCTCGTTCGGCCCGTTCATGGCGCCCAATGCCGTGCCGTACGCGGACGTCGTCGTGCCGAGCGTCTCGGCGATCGTCGGGACCCAGCGTCCGGTGACGCTGCTCAAGGCCGACCAGGGAGCGTCGGCGACCAACCGGACGGCCCTGTGGTCGTTGCGGTCCGTGACGTTCGTCGGGCCGACAGCGGAGGACTCCCGAGCGTTCACCCGGACCGGGACGTGGCAGCCCCGGCCCGAGAAGCAGGACCTGTGGGTGTTCTCGGTGCGGGGCGCGCGGCGCCAGGAGATCCTGGTGCGTGAGCTCGCCGCGGCGCTGCACCGGTCGGGTCAGCCGGGTGCCGAGCTCGTCCTGCCGCACGCCCTGCCGGCGCGTCGGCTGCGCGTGAGCGTCGCCGACGCCGACCACCTGCACCTGCCCGAGAAGCTGCGCTCGACGAGCGTCCAGGTCCGCTCCCGGGTCGGCTGAACCCGCTCAGCCCAGAGCCGCGGCGACCTGTGTCAGCAGGGGCGAGACGGCGCCGTCGGTCCCGCTCGCCGCGTCGCGCAGCGCCGCGACCTGCAGGACCATCCACGGGCTGAACGCCCACGGCGTCGCGTCGACCGCGCTCCCCAGCGCACCCGGCGCGGCCCACTCGAGCTCGGCGACCTCGTCCGGGTTGGCCGTCACGTCGCTCGCGGCGCGCGCGACGTACACGGGGCAGATCTCGTTCTCGACCACGCCCGACGCGTCCACGGCCCGGTACCGGAACCCCGGCACGGCGACCTCGAGACCCTCGATCCGCAGGCCCAGCTCGTGCGCGGCGTGCCGCGTGATGGACTCGTCGGTCGTCTCCGTCCAGCGCGGGTGCCCGCAGAACGAGTTGGTCCACACGCCCGGCCACGTGCGCTTCGACAGGGCGCGACGCGTCACGAGGAGGCGACCTGCGCCGTCGAGCACGTAGCAGGAGAATGCGAGGTGCAACGGCGTCTCGGTGGTGTGGACGTCGCTGCGCGCGAAGGTCCCGGTCCGGTTCCCCTCGGCGTCGACGGTCACGACGTGGTCGGCGGCGACGGGCACGTGCACGTCGGTCATGGCTCCTCCAGGGTCCTGCGGTGCTGTCGGGGGGTGCACCGGTCGCAGGACCGGTGCGAGCAGCACGGGCGCGGGCGCGCCCGGGGCATCCGGCCCACTGTCACACACCGGGGGAGAGGAAGGAAGTCCGTCCGTCAGGTGTTCCTTCGGGCCCGACGGCGCAGGGTCGCCCTGCGC
>NZ_JBHUAD010000018.1:0-32144 GCF_042789955.1 Oerskovia sp. NPDC056781 | reverse complement strand
CCGTCGGGCAGTGGTCACCGGGGCCGCAGCACGGGCGCGACGCAGGTCAGCCCTGCGGCGCCCACGGTCCCCAGCGGTCGCCCGGGACCTGGTTCCTCGTCCACCACTTCGCGGTGTACGTGGTGCCGTCATGGGTCACGGTGTCGCCCGAGGAGTAGACGCGGGTCGGCTTCCACGCCCCGACGCCCTTCGAGTCGACGCCCGCGATCTCCTCCCACGGACCCCACGGGTCCCCCGGGGTCTGGCCCGAGGTCCACCACTGGGCCCGCCAGACGGCGCCGGCGTACGTGACGGTTGCTCCGCCCGCGTAGGCCGTCTTCCTCGACCAGGCGGCCGGCTCGACGTACGTCGGCTGGGCCTGGGGGTTGAGCTCGTCCGTCAGGACCGACTTCGCGGCGTTGGTCACCGGGTCGTCGAGCAGCAGGACGTCGAGGCCCTTCTGGATGTCGTTCGAGACGATCGCACCGTTGTACCAGTAGGCCGACCACGACCCGCCGAGGATCAGCCGGTCGGACGACAGCGCGCCGCGGTCGAACCATGCGATCTCGACCGGGTTGGCCGAGTCCGTGAAGTCCCACACCGAGATGCCGCCCTGGTACCAGGCCTGGACCATGACGTCGCGGCCCGGGACGGGGATGAGCGAGCCGTTGTGCGCGACGCAGTTCTCGGTCGCGGCCTGCTCGCGCGGGATCTTGTAGTAGCTCTTGAACACGAGCTGGCCGTCGACGATGTCGTAGATCGCGTCCGCGCCCTTCTCGGGCCCGACCGTCGCGTTGCAGGTCGGTGCGCCCCCGCCGCCGAGCTCGTCGGTGAAGACGACCTTGGTGCCCGCGTTGTTGAACGTCGCCGAATGCCAGAACGCGAAGTTCGTCGTGTCCCGGACGACCTCGGTGACCACGGGGTGCGCGCGGTCGGAGATGTCCATGAGGATGCCGTCGCCCATGCACGCGCCCGCCGCGATGTCCTTCGACGGGTAGGTCGTGATGTCGTGGCAGCCCGACGTCGTGCTCGAGCCGTTGCCGCCCGGGTTGCCGCCGTCGGGGAAGAGGACGGGCGTCGAGACGAGCTCGGCCGACGCCGGGTCGTCGACCGGGATCTGCACGACGCTGATGAGGTCGTGCGGCGGCTTGCAGTCGGGGAACGCGGCGTTGGGGGAGTAGGACGAGACGTACACGAACAGGTCCTTGCCGTCCTTCGACGGTGCGAGCGAGTTCGTGTGCGAGCCGCACTGGGTCTCGACGGCCGACACGTACCGCGGTGACGTCGGGTCGGAGATGTCGAAGACCTTGAGGCCCTCCCACGAGTCCTTGATCGTGGCGCTCTGGGCGACGTTGTCGCACGAGGCGTTGCTGCGCGAGGAGTCGGTGCTCAGGACGAGGAGGTCGCCGTAGACCGAGATGTCGTTCTGGGAGCCGGCGCACACGACCTGCGCGACCTGCTGCGGGTTCGTCGGGTCGGCGACGTCGTAGACCGTGAACCCCCCGTAGTTGCCGGCGAACGCGTAGCGGCCCTGGAAGGCGAGGTCGCTGTTGTACTGGCCCTCGGGAGCGAAGGCACCGTTCTTGGGGATGTTGGCGACGAGGGTCAGGTTGGGGCTGCCGGCGATCTCCCCGGGGGCCAGGACGTCGGTGGCCTGGGCGAGGGGGGCGAGGCGTTGTGCGGGGAGCGAGGACGGGGCCTGGTCGAGGAGCTCGGCCACCGCCTCGGGAGATCCGTCGGACGGTTCGGCGTACGCCGCCGACGCGACCGCGAGCGAGGAGACGGCGAGGGTGGCTGCCACGGACGAGGCGAGCAGGACCCGGCTCTTGCGCCTGTGCGTTCTTCGATGCACGAGGGAAACACCTCCTTGATAGGGTTCTGCGCATTCTGACCGGCAAATGTGACATGCACCACTTAAACGGGATGGTTCCGGCGAGGTTTTACACGGAGGGAACAGGGCGGATGCGGAGTTTTCCCGGTGGAAACGCAGGATGGTGGAGCGGGGCCCTTCCGGGCTGCCGAGGGCTGACCTGCGGGTTCGTCGTCGCCGGGCTGGCGCTCGCGGTCTCGGGGTGCACAGGCGACCCGGTGCCGACGTCCACCCCGTCGAGCGTCGTCGTCCAGCCCGGGCTGCCGGGCGAGGGCAACGAGACCGTCTCGCCCGAGGACTTCGACGGCGCCCCGGCCGAGGGCTCCTGGAACCAGGCGGACGTCGGGTTCGTCGCCGGGATGATCGAGCACCACCTGCAGGCCCTGGAGATCGCCGCGCTCGCGCCGGACCGCGCCGAGTCCGACGCCGTCCGCGCCTTCGCCGAGCGTGTCACCGCCGGGCAGGGGCCCGAGATCCACGCCCTCGCGTCGTGGCTGCAGGCGCGCGACGTCGAGGTGCCCGAGGGAGCGGAGGCCGCGGGCGGCACGGGCCCGCGCGTCCCCGAGGGTGCGGGCCGCGCGCACGGGAGCCACGGCGAGGCCGTCGTCGGGATGCTCACCGACGAGCAGATGGCGGCGCTCGCAGGTGCGGGCGGCGCGACGTTCGACCGCCTCTTCCTCGAGGGCATGATCGCGCACCACCAGGGCGCGCTCGACATGGTCGACGTCGTGCTCGTCGACGGTCAGGACCTGTTCGCGCACGAGATCGCCGCCGAGACGGCGTCGGGGCAGGGCGGAGAGATCGACCGGATGCGGGACCTCCTCGACGGGCTCTGAGCACCGGGGAACCCGCCAGGTGTTGCGCCCTCCAGGACCTCGGACGACCATCGAGGAGGGCGAGCGGCGGGCCTCCCGGGCCGTTCCCGACCGTCGGCCCCGGTCGCATCCTCCGCGCGCGGGCCCGTCTCCCGCCCGGCGCTGCCCTGTCCGGCACGCCAGTGAGGAAGCTGCGATGAGCGACGCCACGTCCCGTGCCGCGACGACGGGCGAGCCGGAGATCGTGCTCTCGAAGGGCACGGTGTACGTGATCTTCAGCTCCCTGCTGGCCGCGATGTTCCTGTCCGCGCTGGACCAGTCGGTCGTGGGCACGGCGTTGCCGACGATCGTGGGCGACCTCGGCGCGGCGCAGGACGAGGGCTGGATCATCACGGCCTACCTGCTCGCGATCGCGATCGTGATGCCGATCTACGGCAAGATCGGCGACGTGCGCGGGCGCCGGGTGCCCTTCCTGGTGGCGATCGCGATCTTCGTGGTGGGGTCGACCGGGTCCGCGCTGTCGGGCTCGTTCGTCGAGCTCGTGGCCTGGCGCTCGGTCCAGGGGCTGGGCGCCGGGGGGCTCGTGATCCTGAGCCAGGCGATCATCGCCGACATCGTCTCGGCCCGGGACCGGGGCAGGTACATGGGCCCCATGGGTGCGGTCTTCGGCATCGCGACGGTCGCCGGCCCGCTGCTGGGCGGCTGGTTCACCGAGGGCCCCGGGTGGCGATGGTGCTTCTGGCTCAACGTCCCGATCGGGCTGACCGCGCTCGCGATCGCCTGGTTCAAGCTCCGGCTCCCGTCGCGCACACCGAGCCGCCGGTTCGACGTCGGCGGCGCGGCCCTGATGGCGGTCACGACCGCGGGCATCGTGCTCCTCACGAGCTGGAGCACGATCTCGAGCGACAAGAAGTACGACTGGAGCAGCCCGGCTCTCCTCACGGTGCTGGTCGTGGCGGTCCTCGCGTTCGTCGGCTTCCTCGTGGTGGAGACCAGGGTGGCCGACCCCCTCATCCCGCTGCACCTGTTCAAGAGCCCGACGTTCTCCGTGTCGGTCTCGATAGCCCTGGTGCTGGGCATGACGATGTTCGCGGCGCTGTCGTTCCTGCCGACCTTCCTGCAGATGGCGCAGGGCTACGGCGCGACGGAGTCCGGGCTGCTCATGCTGCCCATGACGATCGGGCTGATGATCACGGCGATCGGGTCGGGCCTGCTGATCGCACGCACGGGCCGCTACAAGATCTACCCGATCCTGGGGATGGGGATCGCGACGATCGGCCTGGTCCTGCTGACGCAGCTCACGGCCGACATCTCGATGGTGACGTTCGGCGCGATGATCTTCGTGCTCGGGTTCGGGCTCGGCCTGGTGCTGCAGACCATCGTCATCGCGGTGCAGAACTCGGTCGCCCCCGAGATGGTCGGGGTCGCGACCTCGACGAACAACTTCCTGCGGGAGATCGGCGCCGCCGTCGGCACGAGCGTCTTCTCGACCGTGTTCACCACGAGGCTCGCGTCGAACCTGAGCGACGCCGCCAAGGGGCTGCCCGCGAGCGAGGTCCCGGCGAGCTTCGGCCCGGACACGCTCACCCCGGAGGCGGTCAAGGCGTTGCCCGCCCAGCTGCACGACGTCGTCGTCACGGCCTACACCGACGCCCTGGCCCCCGCGTTCTGGTACCTGGTCCCGCTCGGCGTGATCGGCTTCGTCATCGCCTTCTTCATGAAGGAGATCAGGCTGTCCGACACGGCGGGACTGGTGGCCAGGGGAGCCGCCGTCGCGCGGTGAGCGACGCCGTCGGACCGGGGGCGTACGAGAGCGCCGACCGACACGGGCGCGCCCGCCCCGACCTGGCCTGCTGACGCTCCGAGTGCGCTCCCACGACCGCGGTGGGAGCATCACGGAGGGTTCCAGAGACGGGCGGGTGCGCGGATGGATGTCGACGACGTCGAGCAGGTGGCAGCGACCGGAGCGCTGCCCCGGTGGGACCGGGTCGAGCACCTGGTCGTCGAGGCCCACGCCCGGTACCGCGACCACGAGGCCGGAGACGTCGCCGACTACATCCCGGTGCTCGCCGCGGTGGACCGCGCACTGTTCGGCGTGAGCGTCGCCGTGGTCGACGGCGAGCTGCACGAGGCCGGGGACATCGGTGTCGAGTTCTCGGTGCAGTCGATCTCGAAGGCGTTCGTCTACGCGCTCGTGTGCGAGGCCTACGGGCACGCAGCGGTGCGGGAGCGCGTCGGCGTGAACAACACCGGGCTCCCGTTCAACTCGGTCATGGCGCTCGAGCTCAACGACGGCCACCCCATGAACCCCATGGTCAACGCCGGCGCCCTCGCGACGACCGCGATGATGCCCGGCGGGACACCCGCCGAGCAGTGGGAGAACGTCCGGACCGGCCTCTCGCGCTTCGCGGGACGACCGCTCGAGCTCGACGGCGTCGTCTACCGGTCCGAGTCCGAGACCAACATCCGCAACCGGGCGATCGCGCGCCTGCTCGAGAGCTACGGACGCATCGAGACCGACCCGCTCGAGGTGGTCGACGTGTACACGCGCCAGTGCGCGTTGCGGGTGACCGCCCGCGACCTCGCCGTCATGGGCGCGACCCTCGCCGACGGCGGCGTCAACCCCGTCACCGGGGAACGGGTCGTCTCCGCGCAGGTCTGCCGCGACACCCTCGCGGTGCTCGCCTCGACGGGCCTGTACGAGCGCTCGGGGGAGTGGCTCTTCGAGATCGGGCTCCCCGCGAAGTCGGGCGTCGCGGGCGGCATCGTCGCGGTGGCGCCCGGCAAGGGCGCGATCGGGACGTTCTCCCCACCGCTGGACTCCGCGGGGAACAGCGTCCGGGGCCAGCGTGCGACGGCCTACCTGTCCCGCGCCCTCGGCCTCAACCTCTTCGCGTCGTCCGTGCACGTCCCCGAGAAGACGGAGCCCCGCCCATGAGCCGTGTCAGCGAGGAACCTGCTGTGACCGAGACTCGACGGTCCTGGGTCCCGATGGTGGGCCTGTTCCTGGCCCAGGTCCTCATGTCGTTCAACGTCGCGGCCCTGCCCGTGTCGCTCGGCGGGATGGTCGAGGAGTTCGGCGTGCCGCCGACCGTCGTGAGCTCGACGATCGTCGTCTACGGGCTCGCGGTCGCGGCGCTCGTGATGACGGGGGCGAAGCTCGGTCAGCGGATCGGGTGGGTCGTCGTCTTCCGCGTGGTGGTGGCGACGTTCGCCGTGTCCGCGCTCATGATGATCTTCTCGCCCACCGTGGGGTGGGCCATCGCGGGCCAGGCCGTCGCGGGCGCGTCCGCCGCGATCATCGTGCCCGCGCTCGTCGCGCTCATCGCCGAGAACTACCACGGGCCCCAGCAGGCGACGGCGATCGGGTCGCTCGGCTCGGCCCGTGCGATCTCCGGCGTGAGCGCCTTCTTCATCGGCGGCGCGCTGGGCACCCTCGTCGGGTGGCGCCCCGTGTTCGGGATCGTGCTGGTCCTCGCGGTCGTCGTCTTCGTCTTCAGCTTCCGGCTGCGCTCGGACAAGGGAGACCCCGGCATCCGGATCGACCTCGTGGCGGCCGTCCTGATCGGCGCGGCGATCGTCCTGCTGACCTTGGGCTTCAACAACCTCAACTCGTGGGGGCTGCTGTACGCCTCGCCCGACGCGCCCTTCTCGGTCGTCGGGGTCTCCCCGGCGCCGCTGTTCGTCGTCGTCGGCGTGGTGCTCGGACAGACGTTCTTCTGGTGGACGCGACGGCGGGCGGCGGCCGGGAAGGTGCCCCTGGTCGACCTGACGGTCCTCGGGTCGTCGAGCGAGCGGGCCGCGGTGTACGCGATGTTCATCGTCGTGGCGCTCGAGGCCGCGCTCAACTTCACCGTCCCCCTGTACATCCAGATCGTGCAGGGCCGGACGCCCTTCGACACCGCGCTCGCGATGATGCCGTTCAACCTCACGGTGTTCGTCACGGCGACGCTCGTCGTGCGCTTCTACGGGCGGTTCAGCCCGCGCACGATCGGGGTCTTCGGGTTCGTCCTGACGACGGGCGCGCTCACCTGGCTGTCGTTCGTGGTGACGAACAACTGGGAGACGTTGCCGACGATCCTCGGGCTGCTGGTGTTCGGGGTCGGGCAGGGCGCGCTGGTCACGCTGGTGTTCAACGTGCTGGTCACGGCCGTGCCCAAGACGCTCGCCGGGGACGTCGGGTCGATCCGCGGGACCACGCAGAACCTTGCGTCGGCCGTCGGGACCGCGGTCGTCGGTGCGCTGCTCGTGACGGTCCTGGGCATCAGCGTGGCCCGCTCCGTCGTCGAGCACCCCGAGCTGCCGCCGTCGCTCGTCGCACAGGTGGACCTCGACAACGTGAACTTCGTGAGCAACGACGAGCTGCGCGAGGTCCTGGAAGGGACCGACGCCAACCAGGCCCAGGTCGACGCGGCCGTCGCGGTCAACGAGCAGAGCCGCCTCGACACGCTGCGCATCGGCCTGCTGATCCTCGCGGGCGTCAGCGCGACCGCGATCCTGCCCGCCAGCCGGCTCCCGCGCTACCGGCCCGGGGAGATCCCCGACCCGTCGCCGGAGCCGGCGGCGTGACCCGCCGTCGGGTCGGGGTGGCCGGCCAGGCGGCCGTGCGCCGTGCGGCGACCCCGGCCATCATGGGGGCATGACCTCCCTGCTGCAGGTCGTCCGGTCCCTGGTCGCCCCGCTCACGCGCACGCGTGCGTTCCGCCGGGTCGGGCCGGTGGTCCTGCCCCCGGCCGAGCGGGTGCTCGCGCGGTTGTCGGGCGGTCGGGTGCAGCTCAGCGCGTTGCTCGTCCCGTCTCTCGTCCTGCACTCGACGGGCGCGCGGTCGGGCGAGCCCCGCAGCACCTACCTCATGTACACGCCCGACGGTCACGGCCGGGCGATCGTCGCGGGCACGTCGTTCGCGCGCGACCGGCACCCCGCGTGGACGTACAACCTGCTGGCGAACCCGGACGCGTCGATCACGGTCCGCGGCCGGGACATGCGGGTCCGGGCGACGCTCGTCGAGCCCGACGACGAGCGCGAGGCAGCGTGGGACCTGATCCAGGCGCAGTGGCCCGGGTACCGCGCCTACGAGAGGGACTCGGGCCGGGTCGTCCGTCTGTTCCGGCTCCAGCCGCTCGCCTGAACGGGGCCGGGCGACCTGCGGTCGTCGAGCGTGCAGTTCCGGCTGTCAGGCGGGCCGACAGGCGACCCGAACTGCACACTCGGCGCCCGGGACGGCGTCGTCACACCAGCGGTTCGACGACGGAGCGCTCGCCGGGCAGTCCCGTCACCCGGTCGAGGGGCCCGCCCCGACCGCGCGGCCACTCCCGGAAGTCGCGGAACGTGATCGGTACGCCTCGCGCCACGGAGAAGTCGGCGCTGTCCGTGACCTGCACGTGCACGTGCGGCTGGGTCGAGTTCCCCGAGTTCCCGCACGCGGCGACCTGCTGCCCGGCGCGCACCGCGTCGCCGACCTGCACCCGCAGGGACCCGCGGCGCAGGTGCACGAGGGACACGAACGCACCGGAGCCCGCCAGTTCGACGGTCACGTGGTTCCCGGCGACGGCGTGCACGCCCTCGCGCAGTCGTGCCGCGGCTCCGAGCGCGTAGGGCACGAGGGCCAGCTGGGAGCGACGGGCCGCGTGGTCGTCCTCGCCGTCGTGCACCAGGACCACGACACCGTCCGCCGGTGCGAGGATCGGGCGACCGAACGCGACGAAGCGCTCGGGCGGCTCGGTCCCGAGGGCCGTGCGCCAGTCGCGGACCGTGGCCGTGCGGTGCCGGGAGTCGACGCCCACGAAGTCGATCGCGTACCGCTGGCCCAGGACGTCGACGCCGTGGCTGGGCACGCGCCGGGCCGGGCTGTTCTGCACGAGCCACCGCCCGTGGAACGGCAGCGCGAGGGTCACGGTCATCGTGTCAGGCGCGGTCGGCCCGAGCGCGTCGCAGTGCGCTGAACGCCCCCGTCGACCACAGCGCCCACGCGACGAGCACGGGCTGGAAGAACAACCTGCCGAACCGCCTGGCGTCGGTGTCGAGCCCGAACCCGTCCTTGTGCTCGAGCCACTGGCCGACGTTCCCCGGAAAGATCACGACGAAGAACGCCGCCGCGACCAGCCCGACCGCGACGCGCCGCCGCGACAGCACGACCAGGGACGAGCCGAGCGCGATCTCGACCGCCCCTGACGCGAGGACCGTGACGTCCTCGCTCACCGGGAACCAGTCCGGCACCTGGGCGCGGAACTCCTCGCGCGAGAACGTCAGGTGCCCGATCCCCGCGAAGACGAGGCTCAGCCCGAGCGCGACGCGCCCGATCCGTCGGGTCAGGGTGTCGGGCGGTGGGTCGGCGGTCAGCAGGTTCGTCATGCGGCCATGGTCCTCGCGGTCGGGTCGGCCGGCATCCGGACGTGGGCCGCGCGCGCGAGGCCACTGTTAGCGTGACGATCGTCCCCGGGCCACCGGTGGTGTCGTCGAGAGGTCTGGAGCAGGGATGAGCGCGCCGAACGTCCGGACGGATCCCGGACCCGAACGACCCGGCGACGACACCCGCGGACCGCGCGGCGGTCTGGTCGGTCGCCTCCTGCTCGCCGTCCTGGGGGTCGCGCTGGTCGCCGCACCCGTGTGGGTCGTGGCGACGACGGGGGACACCGTCCGCCACCAGCACTGGGCGCTCACCGCGGTCCTGGTGGTGAGCGCGGTCGCCGGTGTGCTTCTCCTCCTGGTGACCGTCGTGCGTGCTCGGCGGCCCGCTCGGCGCCCGGAGCGGTCGCGATCCCGACGGGTGCTTCGCGGGATGTCCCTCGGTGCAGGACTGATGGTGCTCGTGGCCCTCGCTGCGTCGGTCGTGTGGCTCAGGCCCTTCCCCGCGACCGCGCCGGCGCGCGCGGCCCTGGAGAGCGACGGTTCGGTCGAGGTGCTCGACGAGCCAGGATGGATCGCGTTCGTCCCGCGCGGCGGCGACGCGTCCACAGGCCTCGTCTACTCGCCGGGGGCTCGGGTGGACGTGCGCGCCACGGCTGCCGTGCTTCGGCCGCTCGCCGAGGCGGGCCACCTGGTCGTGGCGCTCAAGGAGCCCCTCGGGATCGCCTTCACGTCCCCGAACCAGTCGGCCTCCGCGATGGCGGCGTTCGACGTCGTCGACACCTGGGCAGTGGGTGGCCACTCACTGGGCGGCGTCGTCGCCGCGTCGTTCGCTGCGGCGCACGACGCCGAGGTCGGGGGCCTGCTCCTGCACGCCTCGTACCCGTCTGGCGACATGAGCACCGCGGACGTCGAGGTGACCTCGGTGTGGGGATCGCGCGACGGCCTGACGACGCCCGACAAGATCGAGGCGTCCCGCGCCGACCTGCCTGCCACCACCGAGCTCGTCGAGGTCCCGGGGGCCGTCCACGCGTTCTTCGCCGACTACGGTGCGCAACCAGGGGACGGTCAGCCGACGACGAGCCGGGCCGACGCACAGGCGCAGATCGTCGAGGCGTCGACGGGGGCGCTCGACCGACTGGCGGCGTCGAGACCCTGATGCGACCGGGGCGCCCACCGTTCCCTGTCCCGTCGCCGATCATGCCCCCGCGTCGAGCAGCGACTCGTACGGTGCCGTCTCGACCACTCCCCGGACGGCGCGGGCGAGCTCGACGTCCGCCGTCACGAGGGCTTCCCCCTGGAGCTGCGTGAGGGCCACGTACTCGGCGTCGTAGGTCGAGGCCCAACCGAGCCGATCGGCCACCGTCCACGCGGTGCGGCGCAGCACGCCGTCGCCGAGGAGCCGGATCTTCAGACGGCCGACGCGGGCCAGCCGCTCCCGTCCGACCTCGACGGACAGGTCACCGCGATGCACGGCCTCGTGCAGGGCGGACAACGTCTGCGACCGCAGGAGGGTCGGCGCGAGCAGCTCGTGCGCGTCCGAGACCTGGGCGTCTTCGGTGACGAGCCGCAGGACCGTGCCGGGGTCGACGACGAACCGGGTCATGGTGCACCTCGCTGGTCAGGGGAGAGGAGGGTGGACGTGCCTCCGCCATGGTCCCGCTCGGTGGCGACCGACGCACCCGGGCGCGTGACGTCGTCGGGCAGCGCGGGGCGAGCGTCAGTCCGTGACGCGCACGCGGAGCGGCGCGAGGGCTCCTGCCGCGAGCGGGTACGCGGGAACGCGGGAACGCCGGACGAAGAGGGGACGTCGCCAGGCTCGTCGGCCGGTGGAACCACGGCCCGCACGGCTGTCCACAGGACGGAGGGCCCCGCCGTCTGGCGGTGCGCGCTGCGCTACTGTGCGGTGCGTCGATCGACGCGAGGTTGCTTCAGGGGGCGTGTGGTGGCGAGTGATCTGAGAGTGTCGTACGCGGCGTTGAGCGATGGCTCGACGCGCATGTCGGCGTTGGTGGGGCAAGTCCCGGAGCGGGCGCAGGCGTGGTGCGAGGACGTCGGGAGCCCGGCAGTGGCCGCAGCGGTCGAGGAGTGGGCGCTGTGGTTCTCGACCGAGCTCATGCTGGGACGCGGGGAGCTCGAGGGGCTGGCCGCGCAGGTGAGCGGGGTCGTGGACGCGATGGCACAGGCTGATGCCGGGTTGGCGCGGGTGGTGTCGTGATCCGGTGGGACGAGGAGGACCCTGGCGCCGGGGTGATGAGGGGGCCGACGGGGTTCGCGGCGGTGCTGCGGGGGCACGAGGACGTGCTCGCGCAGGTCGAGTCGGGCATCGGCGGCGTCCAGGACGCGCTCGGGCCGAAGGTGTGGACCGGGGAGGCCGCGAACGCGTGGCAGTACGAGGCGGGGCACACCCGAACGCGCCAGAGGGAGCTGGGTGAGCTCGCCAGGCCCGTGCACGCTGCGCTCGACGAGTACGCGGACGCTGTCGTGAGTCTTCGAGCCCAGGTGTCGTTCCACCGGCAGGCGCGCGAGGACGCTGAGCGGATGCGGTACGCGGTGGGCGGGTTCGACGGGAGCACGAGCCCCGCGGTCGAGGCGCGTCGCGCGATGCTGGCCGAGCAGGCAGAGAGGGACGCGCACGTGGCCGGGGCCGCGTTGCGGGACCTGGCCGTGCAGCGTCAGGCGTTGGACGACAGGTTGGTCCGCGCCCTGGCGATCCCCGGGGCCTCGGGGTGGGCTCAGCGCAAGGAGGTGCTCTCGCGCGCCGGGATCACCGGGGTCGAGGCGTTGGACACCGCCAAGCTCGTGGCGGCGTACAAGAGGTTCACCGACCAGGCGCTGGACGGGGACCTGAAGACCGGGGACGCGACCTACCTGCAGGACTTCTTCACCGTGTGGGGCAAGGACCCCGCGGTCATGGACGCCTACTTCCGGTCCCTGGGCGGAGAGCGGACGCGGGAGCTGGTGAACGCGCTCGGGACGTCGATCACGGACGCGGACCATTCCGTGGACCCAAAGTCGTTGCACGAGCTCGCCACCGCACTCCGGCACGGGCTGTCGAGCGCGTCGCACACCTGGGACGTCCCCACGGCGAGCACCTTCGCAGCGGAGATGTTCTCCGGGGCGACGGGGACGATCGGGGGTGGGCTCTCCGTGATCGGGTGGCTCTTCCACGATCGAGACAGAGCGCCCATGAGCGCCACGTTCGCGACTGCGATGGCTGACCAGATCGATGCGGTCGAACGGTCACCGGGCAGGCCGGGCGAGCTGGGGCTGCTCGACACCAGCGTCGTCGCCGGCGGCCGCAGCCTCATGTGGTTCGAGTCCGACTCCACGGGCTCCATGCCGTCCGACCGCCCGGCGGAGCAGGTGTTCGCCACCCTCGCGCTCTACCCGGAAGCGACGCTGGCGTGGTTCGGACACTCAGGGCCGGATGAGGTGGCGCAGGACCGGAGTCTTGGCGAAGGGCGAGTCAGATACTGGTTCGGCGAGCGCGACTGGAGCGAGTCGTTCACCGGGGACGGGTTCGAGACCCCGGCGACACTGTGGTCCGCGCTCCAGAGCGTGCCAGGGGCTCCCGCGAGCGGGACGTACGACCCGGAGGTCTGGACGACTGCCGAGAGCGTCTCCGGAGGCATCATCCGAGAACTGTCGGGCAACCCCCGGTTCATCACGGAGCAAGTCTCCGATGACGCGGCGATCCGGATGGTCGCATCTCTTGCCGTCGAGATCCCGATGCTCACCGAGTGGGCGATTGTCCGGGGTGGAGACGAAATTGGGACGGTCGTCGATGATCGCCTTCCATGGACGGGGGAAGACCGTGCCGTCGCAGCGGTCAGCCGGACGACTCTCACGGACTTTGCCGGGACGCTCGGGCAGCACCCGACCGCTGGCTGGTATCTCACGCAAGCGGTCGACCACTATCAGCAAAGTCTGATCAGGGTGGCGGCGAGCGCACCGGGGTCCTTCATCCAGGACGGTGTCGAGGTCTTGGACGGGGACGGTGTCTTCGCGCGTGTCGTGGGACTCCAGGCCCTCATCGACGGCGCGACTCACGGGGTCGACATCACCTCGGCTGCGGCGATCGACGCACGCCATCAGAAGCTTGTCGAGTGGCCCGTCGCAGTGATCGAAGAGGCTGTCCCGATACCGGGAACGGACAAGATCCTGGGAAAGGGGGTCGGCTGGGTGGCGGACCTCGCGCTCGGAGAGCTCGTCTCAGCGGGGGTCGAGCAAGGGAACAAGCGCGCGGAGGTGCTGTGGGCGGGCAACGAGAAGCAGGCCGTGATCGAGTCGGACGCCGAGTGCAGGGACCGGGCCGATGAGATGAAGTACCTCTCGGCGCGCATCGTGTTCCAGGTCGCACCCGAGAAGTTCGCGACCGAACAGGGCGCGATCGAAGCGTACGACCAGCAGGCGCAGAAGTACCTCGATGTCTACTCAAGTGCCCGGGACATGACGGATGGAAGCGCAGGAGACGCGGTATGCACGCAATGAGTCGGTGGACGGTTGGCGGCGTGGTCGTCATGTCAGGTGTGTTGGTGGGATGTGGGGGTCCGGAGGTTCCTGGGCCTGCTCCGACGCCGTCGGTGGTGTGGTCGGCGGGGGAGCCGACTGGTGAGCTCGAGTCCGATCCGTGGGTTCGGGCAGTGCGCGCCGCTGCGCTGCCCGAGGCAGTGGCGTTCAACGGACTGGACACGCGGTCGTCGTCACTGCATGCAACCTGGACCCCCGAGGCAATACGCGAGCTGCAATGGACGCTCGGGAAGTTCTCTCGGGAGAACAACGACAACGGGGCCTACCGGGTGCCTGGCCCTCGGCCCTTCGATCCGGTGAGTGTGGAGGTTGCTCCGGACGGGAAGAGTGCCAGGGTGGTTGGGTGCACGGTCTTCGATTGGTCGTTGACCCGGGACGACGCGGCGTTTGACGACGATGATTCAGATCCGGTCAACGGGAGGTTTGAAGTCGTCAGGCAGACGGATGGTTCCTACTTGGTCGATCAGTTCGTGCCGTCAGGCACTCGGTGCGAGTCGCAGAACTTGACAGTCGGGACGTTCGATCCCTTGCCGGACGGGGAGTGGGAGTACTGGCAGGAGGACATCCTCAAGGGCGGCTTCGCGGAGGATCCTTCCGAGGCTCCGTGACCAGTTCGCTGATGGGGTACCGACCGTCGCCCGTCGCAGCGCACCCTGCGGACCGGTCGTCCTCACATCGCGCCGAGCAGCCGGATCGGCAGGCCGCCCACCTGGGCCAGTCGTTCGCGACCCGTCTCGGTGGTGGGTGCCTGGTCGTGGTCCCGCGCCGGCGCGACGCGCGCACCCGGGCACGCGACGCCGTCGGGCCGTCCCAGGCCCCGGCTAACGTGCACGTATGGTGCTGACCCCCGACCTCCTGGCGCGGATCGACGCCGCCGTCACCCTCTACGGCGCGGGCACGCCCTCGACGTGCGACGAGATCGAGGAGGCCGTGCGCGGCCTCGACGTGGTCCTTGACCCTGGGTACGTGGAGGTGGTCGGACGCCACGGCGGGTGCTTCGTGGGCGTCCCCGTCCACGGGCTGCGCAACGCGCCGCTGCTCGAGGACACCGACGTCGCGACCCTCACGCGCGCCTTCCGCGCGGACGGCTGGGCGGTCGCGGACGAAGGGCTCGTGATCGGCGTCGACGGGTCAGGGAACCCTCTCGTGGTCACGAACGACGGCCCCGTCGTGACCTTCGACCACGACACGGGCGAGCGGTACGTCCTCGCGGGACGTTTCGCGGACCTGCTCGACCAGAACCTGCCCGACCTCCCGTCCGAGGCCGGCCGATGATCGTCACGCAGCGCAACGTCCTGGGTGGCCCCGAGCGGGACCTCACCGCCGCGACCGTCCTGCGCCGCGCGCTCCAGGCCGAGTGCGCCCCGCTCGACGTCCCGGGCCTGGACGAGCTCGACGTCATGCTCGCGCTCGGCGGCTCGGTCACGCCCTCGGCCGGACCGGCCGGGGCCCGCCACGTCCGGTTCTCCCGGTCGCGGCGACGGATCACCGCGACGCTCGTCGTGCCCGCCGCCGAGCTCGACACGACGACACCGGAGCTCGACGCCCTGCGGCCCCACCTCGCCGAGCTGGCCGCGACCGTGGCCGCGCGCTGCGCCCCCGACTCCCCGGATGCGGTCCGGGACGCGCTCGCGGGCGCGTTCGAGCGGGCGGTCGCGACGGCGACCCGCGCCTGAGCGGAGCGGGGAGTCGAGGCGCGGGCGCAGTCCCGGCCGCCGGCATCGGCCGTGGGACGATGTCGCGCATGACCGAGCTGACCCTGCACGAGGACGCGAAGCGGCGCGTCGTGCGCACCAACCTGATGCTCATCGGGATCCTGGCGCCGCTCCTCGGGCTGAACGCGGTCGTTCTCGCGATCACCACGCGGAGCATCGCGCTCCCGCTCGTCTTCCTGGGCCTCGTGCTCGCGATGATCCCGCTGACGTACGCCCTCGCCCGCAAGGTCGCCGACACGTCGCGCGTCACGTTCGGTGACGGGACCCTCACGGTCCAGGGGTGGGGCCGGTCGAAGACGTTCACGGTCGAGGAGATGGAACGGGTCGTCACGATCGACAGCATGGGTTTCGCCGGCGCCGCGCCCACCCATCACCTCGTCGTCGTCGGACCGCGCAAGCGTCTCCTCCTGCTCGTGGGACAGATGTGGGACCACGAGCAGCTCTCGGCCCTCGCGCTCGACCTCGCCGGTCGCGGCGTCTCGCTCACGCCGATTCGTCAGCCCGTCACGCCGACCCAGCTCCGTGCGCTCGACCCGCGCCTCGTGCCGTGGCGCCAGGCCCACCCCGTCGCCGTCAGCCTGCTCGTCGGCCTCGGCGTGCTCGTCGTCCTCGTCACGCTGTTCGTCATCGTGGTCGCGATCCTGGTCTGACCAGTCGTCTCGCCGAGTGTGCAGTGCGGGCTGTCCCAGGCGTCCACGGACAGCCCGAACTGCACACTCGGCGCAGGAGCGGCAGGAGCGGCAGGAGCGGCAGGAGCGGCAGGAGCGGCGGACGTCGCGTCCCCGGGGGATGCTGGGCGGATGGAGATCGAGGCCGTCGGCGAGGTGTGGCACTGGCGGGGGCCCGCACCCTTCCACTTCGTGACCGTGCCCGACGACGAGAGCGCCCGCATCCACGAGGTCGCGGCCCTCGTGACCTACGGCTGGGGCATGATCCCGGTCTCGGCGCGCATCGGGGGCACGACCTGGACGACGTCGCTGTTCGCCAAGGACGGCCTGTACGTGGTGCCGCTCAAGGACGCGATCCGGGCGGCCGAGGGCGTCGAGCTGGGCGACACGGTCACGGTGCTGCTCACGCTCGACGTCACGCGGTGAGGGCGTCCCGGGCCGGGTCCCCGGTGGTGCTCGCGGGCGGGGCCCCGGTCCCGGCCTGAGCCCGCGCGACGTGCGAGCGCGCGTGCTCGATCGCGGGCGGCAGGTCGGCGAACAGGTGCTTCTCGTGACGCAGCTCGTCGAGCACGCCGACGCGCGTGAGCACGGGCAGGTGGGCGGGCTGGATGCCCTTGACCAGGACCGTGACGCCCGAGCGTTCGAGGTCCGCGACGAGCTCGCCCAGCGCATGGGCGCCCGTCGCGTCGACGAGGCGCAGGTGGGAGAGCCGCAGGACGACGACCAGGGCGTCCTGGTCGTCGCGGATCTGCGCGTGGATGCGGTCGGCGGCGCCGAAGAACATGGCGCCGTCGAGCCGGTAGAGCGCGATGTGCTCGTCGCCCGGCAGCGCTGGTCCGGGCAGCGGCTCACGGTGCACGGCCGCCGCCTTCGCGACCGACCGCAGCGCGAAGAACGCCGCGACGAGCAGCCCGATCTGCACGGCCTCGATGAGGTCGACGGCGATCGTCACGACCGCGGTCACGACGAGCACGACGGCGTCGGCCCGGGTCGAGGTCAGCACGGCGCGGAGGGTCGCGACCGAGACCATGCGCACCGCGGTGACCATGAGGACCCCGGCCAGCGCCGCGAGCGGGATCGCCGAGACGGGGCCTGTCGCCAGGTAGATGACGCCCAGGATCACGACCGAGTGCACGACCGCCGCGAGCCGCGTCCGGGCACCCGCGCGCACGTTGACCGCGGTCCGTGCGATCGCGCCCGTCGCGGGCATCCCGCCGAACATGCCGCTCGCGATCGACGCGAGCCCCTGGCCGACGAGCTCGCGGTCGGGGTCGTAGCGGTGGGTGGCGTCGTCGGGCACGGTCGTGGCGCCCGACGGGCCGCGTGACGGCGTGGCGGTTCGGGACGCCGCGGACCGCCCCTGCTCGGGCGACGGCATGGCCGCGGCGACGCGGGCCGAGAGGAGGGACTCGATCGCGGCGAGCGCCGCGACCGCGACCGCGGGGCCGATCAGCGACCGCAGCACGCCCGCGTCGAGGTGCGGCACGGTCGGCAGAGGCAGGGAGTCGGGCAGCGCCCCGATGCGCGCGACGGGGGCGCCCGTGAGCTGGACGACGACGGTCGCGAGCACGACCGCGACGAGGGACGCGGGCAGGGCGGGGGAGATGCGCGGCAGGACCAGCATCACGACGGCGACGAGCGCCACGGTGCCGAGCGTCCACAGGGCCGTGGGGCCGTTCGCGAACGCCGCGACCACCGAGTCGACGGCGACGATCAGCGGGTTGCCGCCCACCGCGCCGGTGACACCCAGGGCCGCGGGGACCTGCTGGAGGAAGATGATCGCGGCGATCCCGGCCGTGAACCCCTCGACCACGGGCCACGGGATGAACGTCACGACACGCCCGAGCCGCGTCACCCCGGCCAGCAGCACGACGACGCCCGCGAGGATCGCGACGAGCGGCACCGCCGCAGGGCCGTGCTGGGCGACGATCGGGGCGAGGACGACGGCCATCGCCCCGGTCGGCCCGCTGACCTGGACGCGCGACCCGCCGAACACCGCGGCCACGATGCCCGCGACCACGGCCGTCACGAGGCCAGGACCGGGTCCGACCCCGGCACTCACACCAAAAGCGAGGGCGAGCGGCAGGGCGACCACGCCGACCGTGATCCCCGCGAGGAGGTCGGCGCGCAGCGTCCGGGGCCGCAGGTCGACGTCGGCGCGCGAGGGGAGCAGGTCGCGAGGCGACCGGACCGAGCGCGGTGAGCGGGTCGAGCGGGCCGGCGGGGTCGAGCCGAGGGGACGGGACGGCCGGGGCGCCCGTGTCATTGCCCGGTCCGTCCGCTCTCCCCCTGGAGGGGAGGAAGCTCGTCCGCGGCGGCGAGCTGTCGCCCGGACGCGTCGAGCGTCTCGCGCAGGAACGCCCGCGCGACGACGAGCAGCTCGGCGACGAGCGGCCTGCTCAACCGGTAGACGACCGTGTTGCCCGTGCGCGACGACGTCACGACGCCGGCGCGCTTGAGCACCGCGAGGTGCTGGGACAGGACCGAGGCCTCGACGCCGGTCGCGGCGAGCAGGTCGCTCACGGGGGCCTCGTGGTCGGGCGCGGCGCTGAGGACCTCGAGCGCCTGGATGCGGGTGGGGTGCGCGAGGGAGCGGAACAGCTCGGCCTTGATCGCGTAGAGCGGCGCCGTGGTGGCGGTGGTGGGCACAGGACCTCCTGGAGACTTGATGAGTTTAGCAATTCCTCAAACCGCCCTGCCTCGCAGCTACCGTGGCATCATCGCGGCGTGCCCCTCCTCACCGAGCCCACCGTCGACCCCGGCCGTCTGAGTGCGCAGCCGATGCCCGTCCTCGCGGGCGACGGCCTGACCCTGCGGCCCTGGGTCCGGGCCGACGCACCGGTCCTCGTCGCCGCGTACCAGGACCCGGCGATCCAGCTCTGGCACGCTCGCGCGATGACCGACGTCGCCGAGGCGGAGGCCTGGATCGACTCGCGGCACGAGCACTGGGTGCAGGAGACGGCCGGAGACTGGGCGGTCGAGTCCGACGGGGTCGTGGTCGGCCGCACCGCGCTGCACCACCTCGACCTGCACGAGGGTGGGGGAGAGGTCGGTTACTGGGTCCTGCCTGCCGTGCGGGGTCGCCGGGTCGCCCCTCGGGCCGTGGGGCTTCTGGTCGCCTGGGCGTTCGAGGACCTCGGCCTGCACCGGCTGAGACTCGTGCACTCGACGCGCAACGAGGCGTCGTGCAAGGTCGCGCTCGCCGCAGGGTTCGTGCCCGAGGGCACGCTCCGGGAGAGCGGCAAGCACGTCGACGGCTGGCACGACATGCACCTGCACGCGCGTCTCGCGGGCTGAGCACGGCCTCATCTGGCCCTCATCAGCGATGGCTACGCTCGCCGAGCCATCACATATCGGGACGTCACGGTGCTTTCTCCACGAAGCGCCGCGTGTCCGCACGCTCTCGACGAGGAGAACAGATGCCTGCTGCCGGACCCCAGACCTTGCCCTCGCCGCCCTCGCCGCAGCCCCCGCCCCTCACCGGCGCCCCACCGGCGCGCCCCGGGCTCCTGGGCCGGTCCGACGCCGTGGCCGTCGCCCTGGCGATCCACCTGACGCGGTGGTCGGTCCCCGCGCTCCGGGTCACGCTCGGCCTCGTCTTCCTGGGGTTCGGGGTGCTCAAGTTCTTCCCCGGCGCGAGCCCGGCGGAGCAGATCGTCACGCAGACCGTCGGGGCGCTGACCTTCGGCGTCGTCGAGGGGACGGCGGCCGTGGTCCTGACGGCGGTCGTCGAGACCGTCATCGGGCTGACGCTCCTCACGGGGCGATGGCTGAAGGTGGGCCTGGTCGTGCTTGCGGTCGCTCTGGTCGGCATGATGTCGCCCACCGTGCTCTTCGCGGACGAGCTCTTCGGCGACGGCATGACGCTCATGGGCCAGTACGTCCTCAAGGACGTCGTGTTCGTCGCCGCGGCAGCCGTGGTCGCGTCCGTCACGCTCGGGGCGCGGCTGACGTGCGACGCGCGCTGACGCGCTGAGCCCGCCGCAGCCCGACGGCGCCACGCGCGTGACGCCGTCGGGCGGGCGAGGAGCGACACGCCTCAGGAGTCCCAGATGGCGCCGTACGCGGGGATGCCCCGTGACTCGAGGCCCTCGACGACCTCGAACGTCGTCGGACGGTTCGAGATGCAGATGACGGCCTCGGCGCCGGTCGTGCGCACCGCGTCGAGCGCGAGGGCCACGAGGTCGGGCTTGCCCAGGGCGCGCGTGTCCCACACGAGGGCGTCCGGCAGCGACTCCGTGATCTCGGCGACGAGCCCGGGTCCGAACGTGGCCTCGGGCGTGCGGGTGACCCACACCAGGTGGGCGGGCGCGCCTGCGAGCAGGCTGGGCAGGCACGGGCCGATCCCGCTGCCCGTCGTGATCCACACGACCTTGCGGAAGAGCTTGCCGACGTTCCCTGCCCCGGCCGTGGGCACGCCGCGGACCCACACGTGGTCCGGCGGGGAGTCGATGAACGACCCCGTCCAGTCGCCCGCCCGCGAGATCGCGAGGCGCAGCTCGGGGCGGCTCGGGGTGACGAGGTTGGCGAACGGATGCCACTGACCGAGAGGGTGCCGGGCGATCGTGGTCGAGGAACCCACGAACGTCCGCGAGTCGTGGTGGAGGCGCACGATCGCGACGTGGGACGAGGGCGTGTGCACGTCCACCGCGACCTTGCGCAGGTGCAGCCACGGCAGCCCCACGCACACGATCACGACCGCCAGGACCCACGTCGCGGGGGCTGAGAGGATCGCGGTCCACGGGTCGCTCGGCGCGAGGTCGTGCGCGAACAGGACGGTCAGGGCAGCGAAGCCCGCGAGGGTCGACCAGCCGCCGAGCCGGTGGCTCATCTCGAACAGGTCGTGGCGCCTGCGGCGCAAGGGCGCCGTGGCCAGGGCGGCGATCGTCAGCAGCAGCAGCGCGAGCACGACGACGACCCCGAGGGTCGGACCCGACAGCAAGCCTCGCCCGGGCGGGCTCAGCGCCGTCGCGGCGAACACCGTGAACCACGCGGTCGCGGAGATCGCGGCCCCGACGTGGACACCGCCCAGGTGGTAGACCTTCGCGAGCCCCGCGCGGACGCGCAGGGGCCACGTCACGGGCGCGCTCGTCGCGAGGCGGAACAGCAGGTTGACGACGTGCTGCTGCCGGATCACAGCCGCGGCCCCGAGGTTCAGCGCGGCCGCCGTGAGGGTCAGGTCGAGACGGGCGGGCGTCGACGAGCCCGGGAGCAGGGCGACGGCCGCCGCGACGTTGATCGCCAGGACCAGGACGACGAGCCGCACGTACGGCATGAATGCCGGGCGCGTCCACAGACGACGCCACCCGGTGAGCAGGGGCGGGAAGTCTGTCTGGTCAGCGGCGCGCGCCAGGGTGGTCGCGGCCGAACGGTGGTCTGTGGACCGGGGGGAAGTCATACGGTGGCCTCCTCGTCGAGTGCGCTGACCATACTGTGGCGGCGGCCACCGGGGCGCGAGATCCACAGGGTGATCCGGTGGCACGGGCACAGCGGGCTCCCAGACTTCGCATCTACCCTGGTCGGACGCTCGCCGGCACCGGCGCCCGCGTGCCCCGGCGATCCCGAGACACACCGGAGTCCTCATGAAGAAGCTGCCCGCCGCCCTCACCGCGCTCGTCCTGACCGCCGCCCTCGCGGGCTGCTCGGCGGGGAGCGGGTCGCCCTCGGGGGACGGGAGCGCGCCTGCCGCGAGCGGCTCCGCGGGAGCCCCGGCCGAGGTCAACGACGTCGACACGCACTTCGTCGCGATGATGACCCCGCACCACGAGCAGGCCGTCGAGATGAGCGAGATCGTCCTGGCCGTCGACGGGGTCAGCGAGCCGACGCGCGACCTCGCGCAGCGCATCCTCGACGGTCAGACCGAGGAGATCGGGACCATGCTCGGCTGGGCCGACGCCTGGGGGATGGACGACCTCATGCAGATGCACTCCGTGCACGTCGCGAACGGCATGCTCACGAGCGACCAGATGGGGTCCCTCGAACGTCTCGCGGACGCGAGCACGGGTGACGCGGCCGCCGCGGCCGAGGCCGAGAAGACGTTCCTCGAGCTCATGCACTCGCACCACGAGGGCGCGATCGCGATGACGCAGGGCGAGATCGAGGGCGGCGGCCACGCCGAGCTCCGCGACCTCGCACAGGTCATGGTCGACGTGCAGACGGCCGAGATGGCCGAGATCGACACGCTGCTCGGGCGGTAGACGGCCCGGCGGCGGGTCAGTCCTGCGGTGCGAAGCCCGCGATCCCGTCGAGCACGACGGCGAGGCCCACCTCGAACTCGTCGCCGAACGCGTACCCGGGCCGGAGGACGAGCTCGGTCGCCATCTCGGTGAGGTGCGGGAACGACGTCGCCATCGACTCCTGCCGGGCCATGATGTCGGTCGCGACGTCGGCGATGCCGCCGTCGGCCGGGACGGGCAGCGCCTGCTCCTGGAGGGCGAAGCCGCGCACGTAGCTGTCGAAGAGGGCGAGTGCGTGCCCGGTCGCGGCGACCGTGAACCCGTCGCGGCGCAGCGCGCCGATCATGGCGTCGAGGTGCGCGAGCCGCGCCGGGCCCGGAGCAGACCGGGAGTCGAGCAACGCCGTCGCCCAGGGGTGACGCGCGAGAGCGGTCCGCGTCGAGCGGGCGACCTCCTCGAGCCCTGTGCGCCAGCCGGTCGCTGGTCGCGGCGAGGCGATCTCCCCGATCACGAGGTCGACCATGCCGTCGAGGATCTCGCCCTTGTTGCGGACGTGGTGGTAGAGCGACATGGCCTCGACGCCGAGCGTCGTGGCAAGCCTGCGCATGCTCAGGGCCTCCAGGCCGGACTCGTCGGCGAGTCGGACTGCGGCACGCAGAGCGTTCTCACGGGTCAACGGAGGTCGGGCCATGGAGTCACCTTACAGCGTATGGTAGCGTCGGAAATCCAGCCTTACACCGTATGTCTGCCCCGGAGGACACCATGTCCGAGCACCGCACCAGCGTGACCGACAGCGCCGTGACCGACAGCGCCGTGACCGACAGCGCCGTGACCGACAGCGCCGTGACCGACAGCGCCGTGACCGGCAGCGCCGTGACCGGCAGCGCCGCGACCGGCCGACGCACGACCACCACGATCGGCGTCCTGTTCCTGTCCGCGTTCGCCCTCTACGGCGCGGGGAGCCTGCTCGCCGCGGGGACTACGAGCACCGCGGGAGCCGGCGGCGCCCCCGCGGCCGGCGTCGTGCTTATCCTCGTGAACTCCCTCGCGGTCCTGGCCATCGGCATCCTCTTCGTCCCCGTCCTCGCGCGCCGCAGCCCCGCTGCCGCGACGGCGTACCTCGCGGCCCGGATCGTCGAGGCCGTTCTCCTGGCCGTCGGCGGAGCGGCGCTCTGGGCGCTCGCTGCCGCGCAGGGAGACCCGCTCGTGGGCGGGGTGCTCGTCGCCCTGAACGACGCGGCGTATGCGCTGGGGATGGCGACCCTCGGCGCGGGCAGCGTTGTCCTGTGCGTGACCCTGCTGCGGGCGGCGCTGGTGCCGCGCGGCGTCGCGCTCTGGGGAGCGGTGGGCTACACGCTCTTCGCTCTCGGCTCGGTGCTCGAGCTCCTCGGGATCACCGGCGCGGGTCTCGTGCTCGCCGCTCCGGCGGGCCTGTTCGAGGTGTTCCTCGGCATCTGGCTGATCGCGGTCGGGCTCGGACGACGGGGTGCGGACACGACGGCCGTGGCGATGAGCACGAAGGACCGATGAGTTCCGGCCGCCCGGTCGGTCCACCCCCTCGACCACCCGTCCTGCGCACCCCCGGAGGCTCCCGTGACCGACACCCCGACCGGTCCCGCGACCGCCCGGACGCTGCGGGTCCCGGGCGCCACGCTCCACCACGAGGTCCGGGGCCGGGGTCCGCTCGTGGTGCTCGTCGGCGCCCCCATGGACGCCGACGCGTTCGCGCCGCTCGCCGACCTGCTCGCGACCGACCACACCGTCCTGACGACCGACCCGCGCGGCATCCACCGCAGCACGGTCGACGACCCGGACCAGGACACTCCGCCCGAGGTCCGGGCCGACGACCTCGCGCGGCTCCTGGCCCACCTCGACGCAGGTCCCGCGACCGTCGTCGGGTCGAGCGGTGGCGCCGTGACGGCTCTCGCCCTCGCCCAGTCGCATCCCGCCCTGGTCCAGAGGGTCGTCGCGCACGAGCCGCCGCTCGACGCCCTCATGCCGGACCGTGAGCAGCTGCACGCCGCGACCCGCGAGCTCGTGGACGACCACCGCGCGGGCGACGTCGTCGGGGCCTGGCGGAAGTTCTTCGCGGTCGGCGACATCGACGTCCCGGACGAGATGGTCGAGCAGATGTTCGGCGGCGAGCGCGACCCGCAGCAGGTCGCGGACGAACGCTTCTGGTTCGCGCACGACCTCCTGGGGACCACGCTCTTCGAGCCCGACGTCGAGGCGCTGCGCGCCTCTCCCGTCCGCGTGGTCGTCGGGGTCGGCGAGGACTCGACGGGTCAGCTCTGCGACCGGACCTCGTCGGCGCTCGCGGCACTGCTCGGCACCACGACCACGCTCTTCCCGGGCGACCACACGGGCTTCGTCGACGACCCGTCGGCCTTCGCCCAGCGCTTGCGCACGGTGCTCGGCACCGCTTGAGTCGCACCGGGACGGCACGGCCGGACCCGCCCGACCCACCCCGCCCGACCCACCCCGCCCGACCCACCCGAATCGAGGAGAACCATGTCATTTCAGGCCTACCTGGACGCGGTCGAGGACAAGACCGGCCTCACCCCGCGGCAGCTCGTGACGATCGCGCACGAGAAGGGCTACGACGACCCGGCCGTGAAGGCCGGAGTGATCGTCGAGTGGCTCAAGGAGGACTACGACCTCGGTCGCGGTCACGCGATGGCGATCGTCCACGTCATCAAGAAGGGCCCGAGGATCGACAGCAAGCACGTCGGCTCGACCGGCACGCACCGCGACGAGTCCGACACCCTGTGGCTGGACGGCAAGGCGACCAAGCCCGCCTGAGGTCGCGCGGCCCTGCTGCCCGACGACGGGCCGCGCCCCGCTATCCTCCACGCCATGCGTATCCCCAAGGCCGTGGTCGGGTGGACCGTCGCGGCCGTCGTCGTCACGACGCCGGTCGTCGTCTGGGTCGCGAGCTGGACGACGACCGAGCAGACCTGCGTCGTCGAGAGCGACGTGGCCCCGCACACGAACCGCTCCAGGACGTACTACGACGTGCGGACGTCGTGCGGCCTGCTCGGGGTCGACGAGAGCCGCCAGAGCCGGTTGGACGACGCGATCGACCCGGGGCAGACGTACCGCATGACGATCGAGGACCGGACGATCGCGCAGTGGCTGATCGACGTCGAGGAGCTGTGACCCCTTCCGGTGCGGGGCACGCAGACGCGGCCTGACCGTGGACGAGGCGGGGAGTCAGCCCACGAAGAGGCAGAACGGGTGGCCTGACGGGTCCGCGTAGACCCGCAGTGGCTCCTCGGGGTCGTCGGAGCGGTCCCGGAGCAGGTGGGCGCCGAGCGCCAGGGCGCGTTCGTGCTGGGCGTCGAGGGCCTCCCGGTCAGGGACCGTGCAGTCGAGGTGTACCTGCTGGGGGACGGCAGGGTCGGGCCAGGTGGACGGCGGCAGGTGCTCGACCTGCTGGAACGCGAGCGGCACCCCGCCCGGCGAACGCAGGACCAGCCAGTCCGCGCCGGCAGGGTCCGGCTGGCCGGTCGCGGGTGGCTCGTCGCCCGCGCGGTACTCCAAGCCGAACAGGGCGCGGTAGAACTCGGCGAGGCTGCGGGCGTCGGTCGTGTCGAGCACGACCTGCCGGATCGTCGGGAACGTGGTCATCGTGGACGCCTCCTGGGAGCGGTGGACATGTTCCCACCGTGCTCCGGGCCCGGGCAGCCCGCAATCCGCGCCCGTTGGTAGGTTCCTGCCGTGGACACGCCACCGACGACAGCGCTCGACCGTCTGGCCGACCTCACGGCCGAGCTACCCGAGGTGCCCAGGCCGCAGGAGGTCGAACGCGTGGCTGCGGCGGTGCGGGCCGCGGCGCTGGACGGGGCGTCGACCGACCGGATCGCGACGGTCGGCCACCTGTCCGTCCGCTGGGTCGGGGACCTCCTCGGGGACTCTTCCGCAAACGGCTGAGGGCCGCGCAGGCGGTGTCGGGGAGGCCTCCCGCCGGACCCCCACCGTGTCCGTCGTCGAGTGACACCCGGGGTGCGCTGAGCCGCGCGGCGGGCGCCGTGGCATCCTGGCCCGGTGCGTGTCGAGCCGGTCAGCCAGGAGGTCCTCGTCGCACGGGTCGCCGCGCTCGTCGTCGAGCGCTCGCGCGGCGACGCGACGGCGACGAGGGTCCTCGTCGACGGCCACCCCTCGACCCGGCCCGAGGACCTCGCCGACGCTCTCGTCGAACCTCTGCGCGTCGCCGGCCGCCCGACGGCGCGCATCAGCGTGCGGGACTTCCTGCGGCCCGCGTCGTTGCGGCTCGAGCACGGGCACGAGGACCCGGACTCGTTGCTCGACGAGTGGATCGACGTGGGGGCGCTGAACCGGGAGGTGCTGGCCGCCGTCGGGCCGGACGGGGACGGGCGCTACCTGCCCACCCTGCGCGACCCCGTGACCTCGCGCTCGACGCGCGCCGGCTACGTCGAGGCGCCACCGGGGCTCGTCGTGCTGCTCGACGGGTCCTTGTCGCTCGGGCGCGGGCTCGACGTCGACCTGACCGTCCACCTCGCCCTCCAGGAGGCGACCCTGGCACGGCGCACGCCGCCCGCCGATGCCTGGACGCTGCCCGCGTACGAGCGCTACCGGTCCGAGGTGGCGCCCGGGCGGACGGCCGACGCGGTCGTGCGCGTCGACGACGCGCGGCGCCCCGCCTGGGTCGCGCGGAGGTGAGGTGATGCGCCGGGGGCGACCGGCACGGGCCACGACGCCCGACGGCGGCACGCACCCGGGCGGAGGAGGTCCGGTATGGTCTGCGCAGCGTCGCGTGCCGGTGGCAGACCGTGCCAGGCATGGAGGCGCCGGACACGAAGGAGCACGACGATGACCACGTCGCCGCCTTCGCCCTCGCGTGACTGAGGGCGAGAAGACCAGGCTCGTCGCCTGGAGCCACGAGCTGCGCGCCGTGCACGACCGGCTGCGCGAGGCGCTGCGCGTCACCCGGGCCGCGCTCGACGACGGAGCGGCCGCCGAACCCGCGACCCGCGACCTGCTGCTGTTCTGCCACGGCTTCTGCACGGCTCTGACGGGCCACCACGAGGGCGAGGACCGCGAGCTGTTCCCCGCGATCGCGGCCGCCCACCCCGAGCTGGTCGGGACGTTGCGCACCCTGAAGCAGGACCACTCGATGATCGCGCACCTGCTGAGCGGGCTCCTGGCAGCGGTCGACCGGGCGGCGACGCCGGACGAGCTCGACCGTCACCTCGAGGGGGTCGCCGCGATCATGGAGTCCCACTTCCGCTACGAGGAGCGCATGCTGCTCACGGTGCTCGACACGCTCGCGCTCGACGCGGACGCCCGCGACGTCCTGGGCCCGCTCTGACGGGTCCTCAGCCTCGTGAGACCGTGACCCGCCCGTTGGACGAGGACGCGTCGATCGTGAACTCGCCGTCGGGGTCGTCCGGGACGGTGACGTCGGTGCCGCCCAGGTCGGTCTCGGCGCGCACCCGGTAGCTGCCGTCGGGGACAGTGACCTCGACCCTGCCGTTGTCGGTCGTCGCCCGGACGTCCTGCGGGGTGGTGAGGGTCAGCTCGACCGCCCCGTTGGACGTCTCGGCGTCGACGCCGGCGGTGCCGCCGAGCCGTGTCCCCGTGACCTTGCCGTTCGAGGTCCGCGCGACGATCCGGTCGTCGATCGCCGTGAGGGTGATGGACCCGTTGGACGTCTCGACGTCCACCGCACCGGTCGCGGTCAGGTCGATGCTGCCGTGCTCGGTGCCGCCCGCGACGGGCAGCCCCGCGGGCAGGTCGACCGAGTAGCTCGCCGAGCAGTGCCGGCCGCACCCGGACAGGACCAGGACGCCGTCCTCGACGCGGTGCGTCTCCTGCTCGGGATAGGCACCCGCATAGTCGACCGTGCGCTCGACGCCGACCTCGGTCGCGGACGCGTCCCCGCGCAGCGCGACGGACCCGGCACTGAGGTCCAGTCGCACCGACGTGATCTCGTCCGTGACCGTGTAGGTGTCGGTCGCGATCGATCGCGGTCCGAACCCGCACGCCCCGAGCGTGAGCGCCGTGACGGCGACCAGGCCCGCCGTCACCAGTCGCCGGTTCGTGGTCCGCATGTCGATCCCCTGTTCGTCGTGTCCGAGGTGTTCGTGAGGTCGTGGTGGGGGCCCCACCCCCCGGCGGGGCCCACCACCATCGAGGCTAGGGCGGAAAGGGCTCGGGGCGACATCGGGTGTTCCCCCCATTTCGCCCTCGGGGTCAACCCCGAGTGCGGCGCGGCATCCCGCGCCGGCGACGGGGTGAACCCTGGCGATTCGCCGAGCGGTCACGAACCTCCGCGCGGTACTCTCGCCCGGGTAGGGAGGTTTCCGACCTACTCATGTCCAGGGGAACGACCGTCGACGGAGACCGGTAGACATGCTTCTTGCAGGAGATCAACGACTGCTCCGGGAGATCAACGCCCGCGCAGTCCTCGAGGTGCTCGACGCCCACGACACGCTCGGACGACCCGAGATCGTCGCGGCCACGGGCCTGTCCAAGACCACCGTGGCCCTCGCGCTGCGGACCTTCGTCGAGCACGGGCTCGTCGAGGAGGCCGGTCTCGACCACGACCGACGCGGCCCCGCGGCCACGCTGTACCGCGTCGACCCCGAGCACGGCTACGCGCTCGCGGTCGACATCGGCCACGTGCGCGTCCGCGTGGCGCTGGTCGACCTCGTCGGCCGGGTCCGGGCCCGCGCCGAGCAGCCGCTGTCCGTGAAGGAGCCCGAGGCGCGCGCGAGCGCGGTCGAGAAGCTCGCCGCGCACTGCGTCGCCGCGGTGCGCCACGACACGGGCGCCGCGTCCGTCGCGATCCGGTGCGCCGTCGTCGGGCTCCCGGCGATCGTGGGCGCCGACCACGCGATGGTGCGCCGCGTCCCCGGCCTGGAGAAGGGCGGCCCCACGCTGCACGCCGCCCTCGAGCAAGGCCTCGGCTGCCCCGTCGTCCTCGAGAACGACGTCAACCTCGCCGCGATCGCCGAGCAGCGTACAGGCGCGGGCAAGGGTCTCGACTCGTTCGTGCTGCTGCGCCTGGGGATCGGTCTGGGCGCCGGGATCGTCATCGACGGCAAGCTGCACCGCGGCGCGTCCGGCGGGGCCGGCGAGGTCGCGTTCCTCCCGCAGCCCGGCCGCGCGCTCGGCGCCGAGAGCATCGGCGCCGCGTCGCTCGCGACGTCGGCCAAGGAGGCGGGCCTTCCCGCGGGCCTCGCGCCGCACGAGGTCCTCGACCTCGCGGCCGACGGCGACGAGCGTGCGGTCGCGGTCGTCGACGAGCTCGCCGGGCGCCTCGCCGTGCTGATCGCGTCGGTCGCGCTCCTGCTCGAACCGCAGAAGATCGTCCTGGCGGGCGTCGCACGCGAGGACGCGGTCCTGGGCCGCGTCCAGACCTACCTCGCCGAACGGGTCGGCATCCTGCCGATCGTCGTCGAGCCCAGCGCCGTCGCGGCCGACGCCGTGCTGCTCGGTGCGGCGGCCCTCGCCCGGGACACGCTGCGGGACCAGGCGTTCACGGCCGCGGTCCGGCGCGCCGCCGAGTCGGAGGACCTGACCGACGACGACGCGCCCCTCGACGCGGACCTCGCCACCGGCCACGCCCCCCGAGGAGCCGACGATGCGCGCACCCTCTGACCTCGTGACCCGGCTCGGCCTCCCGCCGGACGCCCGGGCCCTGGTCCTCAACGCCGACGACTTCGGCATGTGCCGCGCCGCGAACCGCGCGATCACCGAGCTGCTCGTCGCGGGCCACCTCGACTCCGCGACGCTCATGGTGCCGTGTCCCTGGGCTCCCGAGGCGCTCGCCTTCGCGGCCGACCGCACCGACCTCGACCTGGGCGTGCACCTCGTGCTCACGAGCGAGTGGACCCGGTACCGGTGGCGCCCGCTCACCGGGGTCGGGACGACCCTCGTCGACGACGCCGGGTACTTCCCGGCCGACTGCCGCAGCGTCGAGCTCCGGGCGAGCGACGCGGACGTCGCGGCCGAGCTCGCCGCCCAGCTCGACGCGGCGCTCGCCGCGGGCATGGACATCACGCACCTCGACAACCACATGGGCTCGGTCTACGGGCTCGAGACGGGCCGCAGCTTCCTGCCGCAGGTCTTCGAGCTCGCGGCCCGTCACGGCCTGCCGTTCCGGCTGCCGCGCACGGTCGGCCTGGGACTGCCCGACACCTACCGCTCGGTGCTCGACCAGGCCGCGGCCGCGGCCGACGCGGCCGGCGTCGTGATCCTCGACCACCTCACGACGCACCCGTTCGAGCTGCTCGGGGAGGGGACGCCCGACGAGGAGGACTACGCCTCGATGAAGGCGGGCTTCCTCGACCTGCTCCGCGCGACCGAGCCGGGCGTCACCGAGGTCTTCCTGCACCCCATGCTCGACGACGAGGAGCTCGGCGACGTCGCCGACTACGCAGTCGCCAAGCGCGGCTTCGAACGCCGGCTGCTGGCCGACCCCGACGTCGCCGCGACCCTCGCCGCGGAGGGGATCGTGCGCGTCGGCTGGCGCGACCTGCGCGACGTCCAGCGAGGGATCGACCCCCGGGTGCGCGACGCCTCGGGCGCCCCGGCCGCCCGGGCGAGCGACGCCGTCGGGGGGGCTCGATGAGCGCGCTCACGGCCCTGCGCGACCGGCGTCTGACCGGTCTCCCCACGCGCGGCCAGACCCTCGCCTACGGCGCCTCGGCGTTCCCCGCGAACCTCATGGCGCAGACGTTCTCGGCCTTCGTCGTGTTCTTCTACGTCGACCACCTGCGGCTGCCGGCCGGCTGGGTCGCGGGCGCGATGGTCGCGCACGGCATCCTCAACGCGCTCCTCAACCCGCTCGTCGGCGCGGCCTCCGACCGGCACCGCACCCGCTGGGGGCGCCGCGTCCCGTGGATCGGGCTGGGGATCGTGCCGCTCGTGGCGGCGTTCTCGCTCGTGTGGATGCCGCCCGAGGTCAGCCCCGCGGGTCTGCTCGTGTGGTTCCTCGTGGTGGTCGCGGTCTACGACGTCGCATACGTCGCGGTCGTCCTCAACACCTCGGCGCTCTTCCCGGAGATCTTCCGCACGACGGCGGAGCGCGCCCGTGGCAACACGCCGCGCCAGATCTTCGGGCTCGTCGGGATGATCCTCGGTACCGCCGCAGCACCGCTGCTCTACGGGTCACCGCTCGGGTGGGTCGGCATGGGGCTCGTGCTGGGCGCGCTGTGCCTCGCGTTCTTCGTCTGGTCGCTCGCGGGCATGGTCGAGCGTCCCGTCGACGAGGTCGAGGTCAGGGCTCGCGAGGCCGCGCTGCCGCTGCGGGACCAGCTCCGGTACACGTTCGCGAACAAGGCCTTCGTGACGTACGTCCTGGGCTCCCTGCTGCTCCAGTCCACGACCGCGATCCTGCTCGCGTCGGTGCCGTTCTACGTGCGCTACGTGCTCGGTGGCGCCGAGGCCGACGCGACGCTCGTGCTCGCGCCGATCTTCGTCGTCGCGATCCCCTCGATCGTCGGCTGGTCCTGGGTGGTCCGCAAGGTCGGCCCGCGCCGGGCGTTGCTGTGGTCCGTCGCGGCGTACGGCGTGGCCGTCGGCCTGTTCATGCTCCCCGGCTCGCTACCGGGGGCCATGGCCGTGGCCGCGCTCGTGGGCATCGGCGTCGCGGGCATGATGCAGCTCCTCGAGGTCGCGCTCGGGCAGGTGATCGACGACGACGAGCGGCGCACCGGGCTGCGCCGCGAGGGCATGTACTTCGGGGTCAACGGGTTCGTGGTGCGCGGGTCGGTGATCGTGCAGGCGGTCGTGATCGCCGTGGTCCTCGGCGCGACGGGCTACGACGCCGGACTCTCGGTGGCGGCCCAGCCGGCGACGGTGTCGACCGGGATCCGGGTGCTCATGGGCGGCGTGCCGCTCGTGGTGGCCGGCCTGGCCTGGCTCTGCTTCTGGGCCTACCCGCTGCGCGGGCTCGACGTGTCGGGCGCCGCCGGTGACGACGAGCCGCAGAGTGCCGAGGCGCTGAGCCGCTGATCCCGACACGTCCCGGGGTGCGGGGCGTGTCAGAGTGGGCGTGACCCAGGGGGCACGCC
>NZ_JBHUAD010000017.1:0-32355 GCF_042789955.1 Oerskovia sp. NPDC056781 | reverse complement strand
GCATGGTGCCGGGCCCTCGCGCGTCGCTGGTCCTACGGCCTGCGACCGGACGTCACGGGGTCGGGTTCCCGCCGCCCCCGCCACTGTTCCCGCCGCCGTTCCCGCCGCCGGGCGGGCCGCTCGAGATCACCAGGTCGACCGGCGTCCCCTCGGCGATCGCGGTGTCCTTCGGCGGGTTGGAGGAGATGACCTGCCCCTTGGGGACGGTGGCCGACTCCTTCTCGGTGGTCTTTCCCAGGTTCAGCTGGCGGCCACCGAGTGCCTCTTCGGCCTCCTCGCGTGTCAGGCCCTCCATGTCCGGCACGTTCGTCATCTCCGGACCCGTCGGGACGGGGGCCTTGGCGATGGTCAGCGTGACCTTCTGGCCCTGCTTGCCCGGGCCTGCGCCCGGGTTCTGCTTGATGACCGTGCCGGCCGTCTTGGTGCTCTCCTCCTCGATGATCGCGTAGCTGAGGTCGATGTCGTCGAGAGCCTTCTCCGCGTCGGCCTGAGGAAGACCGACCAGGTCCGGGATGTTGACGAGGCCGCTCGAGATGAAGATCTTGACCGACGAACCGGCCGGGGCGCTCGCGTTGGCAGCCGGGTCGGTCCGGGTGACGAGCCCCTTCTTCACGGTGCCGTTGTCCTCCTGGTCGATCGTCGGGTCGACCGCGAGACCGGCGCCCTCGATCTCGGCACGGGCCTGCTCCTGGGAGAGACCCGCGACGTTCGGGACGATCACGGCGTCCGGGCCCGCCGAGAAGTACACCGTGACCTCGGTGCCCTCCTTCACGGACTCGCCGCTCTGGGGGTTCGAGCTGACGAAGGTGTCCTTGGGAAGATCCGAGTCCTGGTCGATCGCCTTCAGGAACGTCAGCCCCACCGCGTCGAGGGCCTGCTCGGCCTGTTCCGGGGTCGTGGTCGCGCTGAACGTCGGGACGGTCACCGTCTTCGGCTCGGGCGGCTGCTGGTTGAGCAGGATCATGGCGATGATCGCCGCGATCGCGACCGCGCCCACCGCGATGAGCGCCCACATGAGGCCGCGCTTCTTGCCCGACCCCTCGTCCTCCGGGTCGCCCTCGGCGAGGGGCCCGCCCGGCTGGCCCGGGGGGACGGCGGCGGGGACGCCGGTGGTCTCCCACGGGTTCGGCGGGCCCGCGACGGCGGGGCTCATGACCTGCGTCGCGTTCTCGAGGGGACCCTGCACCTGGGTCGCGGCGATGGCTGCTCCGGCGGCGGCAGCCGCTGCGACGCCGAGCGCGGGTGCGGTGATGTGCCCGCCACGGACCGCGTTCTCCAGGTCGTTGCGGAACTCGGCGGCGCTGCTGTAGCGGGCCGTGCGCTCCTTGGCGAGCGCCTTGAGCGTGATGCGGTCGAGGACCTCGGGGACGTCCGGGGCGAGGTCGCTGGGCTTCGCAGGGGCCTCGCGGACGTGCTGGTACGCCACGGCGACCGGGGAGTCGCCGATGAACGGCGGGCGTCCCGTGAGGAGCTCGAAGAGCAGGCAGCCCGTGGAGTACAGGTCGCTGCGGGCGTCGACCGTCTCACCCCGGGCCTGCTCGGGAGAAAGGTACTGCGCGGTGCCGATCACGGCGTGCGTCTGCGTCATGGTCGCCGCGGAGTCCGCGACGGCACGGGCGATGCCGAAGTCCATGACCTTGACGGCACCCGTCGGGGTGATCATCACGTTGGCGGGCTTGATGTCGCGGTGAACGATGCCGGCGTGGTGCGAGTACTCGAGGGCCGACAGCACGCCCGCGGTGATCTCGATCGCCTCGTCGATCGGGACGGCCTGGCCGTCACCGAGGATGTCGCGGACGGTGTGCCCCTCGACGTACTCCATGACGATGAACGGCACGTGCGCCGTCCCGCCGCCGGGCTCGACGTGGGTGTCCTCACCCGTGTCGTAGACCGCGACGATCGCAGGGTGGTTCAGTGCCGCGGCGGCCTGTGCCTCGCGGCGGAACCGGGCCAGGAACGACGGGTCGCGCGCGAGGTCCGAGCGCAGGATCTTGATCGCCACGGTCCGTCCGAGACGGGTGTCGTGGCCGATGTGCACCTCGGCCATCCCGCCTCGGCCGATGAGCTCACCGACCTCGTACCGGCCGGCAAGTACCCGGGGAGCGTTGTCCACCACTTAGGAGTCCTTCGATGTCGTCGGGGCCGAGGACCCAGAAGGGCCCGGCACAGTACTGAGCATCATCCCATCGTCGGACGTCAGGTCCGGGGACGAATGCAACGATCTGGTCACGTTCGGGGCGGAGCCGGCCCCCTCGGAGCGTTCGCCGCCGCCGCTCACGAGGGTCGCGACGAGCACGACCAGCAGGAGCCCGAGGAGGGCGAGGAGCGGCCACGAGAACCCCTTGGCGAATCCACCGATCCGCTGGCCGGTCGTGGTCGACGTCCTGACGGGCGGCGCGTCCTGGGACGCGCGCCGACGCTCGGCGCGGGTGACCCCTGCGGGGGCCGCCCTGCCGGGGCCCCCCTGCACGGTGGCGCGCGACGGCGTCGGGCCTGACTCGGTGCGGCGCGGGCGCGTGGCCGACGCACCACCGTGCATCTCCCGCCGCGGCGGGTACGAGCGCGGTGCGTCCGTGGGCGGGTCCGCCGCCACGGGGGCCGAGGCGCGCTCCCACGGGAGCGCGGTCGGCTCGGCCGGGTCGGGGACGGGAGGTGCGGGAGGAGGGGGCGGCGGAGGCGGGAACGCCTGGCCGTCGAAGACGGGGGTGCTCGGCGGCGCGGCCGGGGCCGCCGTCGCCGACGCCGCCGACGGTGCGGAGAGCGCCGAGCGACCCGAGTAGCCCGACGGAGCCGAGTAGCCGGACGGGGCGGACCGTGCGGAGTCCTGCGACCGCGGGGACGAGATCATGGGCAGCGGGCGCGACCGCAGCTCCTCGGGGATCTCGAGCGGCGTCGGCGAGCTGGGCGGCGGCGCCGCGCCGTGACGGGCCGGTTGCGCGCGGCGAGACCGCCGTGACGGGCCGCCCGCGCGCGCGGTCGCCCCCCACGGGTCGCGGGCGATGGTCTCGACCAGGTCGTCGAGCGTCTGCGCGAGCGCCGACGCCGGCATGGGCCGCGCCTTGGGATCCTTCGCGAGCATCGCGTAGATGAGCGAGGCGAGCGACGGGTGCACGTGCGCAGGCAGCGGCGGCACCTTCTCGTTGACGTGCGCGACCGCGATGTCCACGGGGGTGGACCCCGTGAACGGCCTGTTCCCGGCCACCGACTCGTACGCCACGATCCCCAGCGCGTACACGTCGGAGGCACCCGTCGCGGCCTGCCCGATCGCCTGCTCGGGCGACAGGTACTGGGCCGTGCCCATGACCATGCCCGTCGCCGTCATGGGGATCTGGTTCGCGGCCAGGGAGACGCCGAAGTCGGTGATCTTCACGACCCCGCGAGGCTCGAGCAGGATGTTGCCGGGCTTCACGTCGCGGTGCACCACGCCCGCGACGTGCGCGGCGTGCAGCGCCCGGGCGGTCTGCGCCAGGATCGGCAGGAGCTTGGACGGCATGAGGACGGGCTCGCGCTCCAGGAGGTCGGCCATGGGCTCACCCATGACGAGCTCCATGACCAGGTAGCCCGACTGGTTCTGCTCGCCGTAGTCGTACATCTGGGCGATGTTCGGGTGCGACAGCGCGGCGCTGTTGCGCGCCTCGGTGCGCAGACGCTCCAGGAAGTCCTCGTTGCCCGCGTACTCCTCACGGAGGAGCTTGACGGCTACCTCGCGGCCGAGCGCGCGGTCGTTCGCGACCCACACCTCGCCCATGCCGCCGATCGCGATCCGGCGGACGAGGCGGTAGCGGTCGCCCAGGGCGAGCCCTTCCACGGGCCTCACTTGTTCAACACCGCCTCCATCACTGCCTTCGCGATGGGGGCGGCCACGGCACCGCCGGTCGCCTCGTTGCCGCTGTCGCCGCCGTTCTCGACGATGACGGCCACGGCGACCTGCGGGGCGTCGGCGGGGGCGAAGCCCGTGAACCACGCGTGCGGGGCCTTGTCCTTCTGGTTCTCGGCCGTGCCGGTCTTGCCGGCGACCTGGACGCCGGGGATGCGAGCGGGCTTGCCCGAGCCGTTGTCCACGACCCCGACCATCATCGACGTGAGCTGCTGGGAGACCGTCGGGGAGACCGAGGTCCGCAGGACCGAGGGCTCGGTCTGCTCGACCACGTCGAGGTCCGCGCCCCGGACCGTCTGCACGGTGTAGGGAGTCATCTGCTTGCCGCCGTTGGCGATCGCGGCCGAGACCATGGCCATCTGCAGGGGCGTGACCTTGACCTCGCCCTGACCGATCGACGCGCGGGCGAGCTCCGCGGCGTCGTCGGTGACCTCAGCGGACGGGAAGCGGCTCGGCGTGACCGTCATGGGGACGGCGAGCTCCGTGTCGAAGCCGAAGGCCTCGGCCTGGTCCCGCACGGCCTCGTCGCCGAGCGTGACGCCGAGGTCCGCGAACGCCGTGTTGCACGAGATGCGCAGGGCGTCCGCGAGCGTCTGCTCGCCCGTCGGCGAGCAGCGGGTCCCGCCGAAGTTCTTGAGGGTCTGGGTCGAGTTGGGGTACTGGTACTCGTCCGGGGCGGGGATCACGGTGTCCGGCGTGTACTGCCCGGACTCGAGGGCCGCCGCCGACGTCACGACCTTGAACGTCGAGCCGGGCGGGTAGGTGTTGCCCGCGATGGCGCGGTTGACGAGCGGGTCGCCGTCGGCGTTGATCAGGGACGTGTAGGCCTCGCTCGCCGCCTTGGTGTCGTGGTTCGCGAGGACGTTCGGGTCGTAGGACGGCTTGGAGACCATCGCGAGGATCTTCCCGGTAGACGGCTCGATCGCGACGACCGCACCACGCTGCTCGCCGAGCGCGTCGTACGCCGCCTGCTGGGCCGCGGGGTCGATCGTGAGCTCGACGGACGCGCCCTGGGGCTTCTGGCCGGTGATCATGCCCTGGAGCCGGTCGATCCACAGCGTGCTCGCCTGGCCGTTGAGGAATGCGTTCTCGCTGCGCTCGATCGCGGACGTGCCGTTGACGATCGAGAAGAACCCGGTGACGTGCCCGAACACGGGCCCGTTGGTGTACGAGCGCTGGTAGCCGTACGGGTCGTCGACCGGGGTCGAGAGCGCGACCGACTCCCCCGCGACGACGATCGGCCCCCGGAAGTTCCCGTACTCGCGATACACCTGGCGCTTGTTGCGCGGGTCGTTGTTGAGCGAGTCCGCCTGGACGAACTGGATGTAGGTGGTCGAGACCATGAGCGCCAGGAACATGACGAGCACGACGGTCGCCACGCGGCGCAGGGGGACGTTCACAGGTTCTTCCGCTCGGTGTCGTCGATGATCTCGGTCGCCCCGGTCATCGGGTCGCCACCGTCCTGGGGGCGGTCGGTGCGCACGACCTGCGTGGGCAGGTCCTGGGAGGAGGCGCCACGCGAAGGCCCGACGGCGGCGCTCGCCTCGCCCGCCTCGACGGCCTCCTGGGAGCCCGCGCCCACCGCGACGGGCTGAGGGCCCGTGCTCGGACCGGTCGCCGTCTGCGACGGGGCGACCTGGCCGCGCACCGGCAGGGACGACGGGCGGCGGGCGTTGTCGGAGATCCGGAGCAGCAGGCCGACCACGAGCCAGTTCGCGAGCAGGGACGAACCGCCCTGCGCGACGAACGGCATGGTCAGGCCCGTGAGCGGGATGATGCGGGTGATCCCGCCGATCACGACGAAGAGCTGCCACGCCATGACGAACGCGAGGCCGCCCGCGAGGAGCTTGCCGAACCCGTCACGCACGCCGATCGCGGTCCGCAGGCCGCGCTCGACGAGCACGAGGTACATGACGAGGATCGCGAGCAGACCCGCGAGCCCGAGCTCCTCGCCGAGCGACGTGTAGATGAAGTCCGAGTAGGCGTACGGCACGAGACGCGGATAGCCCTGGCCCCAGCCGGTGCCGGTCAACCCGCCGTTCGCGAGCCCGAACATCCCGCCCACGAGCTGGCCCGAGCCCCCCGGGTCACGGCCGAAGATCTCCGGGGCCAGCGGGTTGAGCCACACGTCGACGCGTGCCTGGACGTGGGGGAACGCCGACGCGGCGACGACGGCACCCACGGCGAACATGCTCAGGCCGATCGCGACCCAGCTGAACCGCTCGGTCGCGATGTACAGCATGGCGACGAAGAGCCCGAAGAACAGGAGCGAGGTACCCAGGTCCCGCTCGAAGATGAGGACCGCGAGCGAGGCGGCCCACACGATGACGAGCGGGCCGAGGTCGCGCAGGCGCGGCAGCTGGAGCCCGAGGACCTTGGGGCCGGCGAGCGCGAGCGTGTCCCGGTTGGTCACGAGGTAGCCGGCGAAGAAGATCGCGAAGGCGATCTTCGCGAACTCGGCGGGCTGGAGCGACATACCTGCGATGTTGACCCAGATGCGGGCGCCGTTGATGTTCCGGCCGATGACCGGGAGCAACGGCAGGACGACGAGCACCAGACCGACGATCATCGCCGTGTACGAGTACTTGCGCAGGGTCCGGTGGTCCTTGAGCAGCCAGACGACGCCGCACGCCGCGACGACGCCGAGCACGGTCCACATCAGCTGCTTCGTGGCGAGGTCCGACGGAGAACCGACGATCGAGCCACCGATGGCGATGCGACCGATCATCGCGAGGCCGATGCCGTTGAGCGCGACCGTGACGGGCAGGATCACCTGGTCGGCGTAGGGCGCCTTGATCCGCAGGACCACGTGCGCTCCCACGGCGAGCGCCACCAGGACCAAGCTGTGGAGGACGAAGTTGTCCGGGAGCTCGTCCATGAGCCCGAACCCGACCGAGGCGTACGCGCCGATGCCGAGAGCGAGCGCGAGCACGAGCAGCCCTGCCTCGGCCCGGCGCGACGGGCGCTTCGTGGAGGCTGCGGTGTGCGGCTCGACCGTGGCCATCAGGGCGCCGCCGGGGGAACCGTGGTGTCCGCGGGCGGGACGGCGGGATCGGCCGGTGCGGCCGGGTCGACGGGCGGGACCGTCTCGGTGTCCGCGGGGGCAGCGGGCTGCTCCGTGGTCTCGGTGTCGGTCCGGGCGTCGGCCACCAGCCGGGCCGCGCGTTCGCGCGCGTCGTCGAGGGACGTCGCGCTGATGGTCTCGCGGAGGCGGTCGACGACGTACGGCGGCAGGTCGTCGACCTTGTCCCCCGTGAGGTCGACCGGGGTCGACAGCGTGAGCGGACCTGCGCTCGTCGGGACGCCGCGGAACACCGCGACCTGACCGTCGGAGACGCCGACGTAGTACTGGTCCTGGGTCCAGCGGTACCCGTACAGGGCGCCGGCACCGATCACGGCCAGGACGACGACGGTGACCACCGGGGCGATCCATCGCCTGGTGCGCTTGGCGGGCCGCACGTCCGAGTCGTCGCCGGCCGGTGCTGCGGTGCCCTCCGTGCCGTCGGCGGGCGCCGGGGAGGTGTCGGCGGACTCCTCGTCCGCGGCGGCCTGCTGCTGGGCCGCGCTCGCCGTGGCGACGAGCGAGGCCGCCCGCGCGGCCGGACCGTCCTGGGCGGACGTCGGGCGGTCGCGGTCGATCGCCGCGGAGCCGACGACGACCGGCGCCGTCGAGGGCCCGGCGCCGTCGGGAAGGGTGTCCAGGTCGACGACGTCGACGACGACGACCGTCACGTTGTCCGTGCTGCCCGCGCGCAGCGCGAGGTGCAGGAGACGCTCGGCGCACTCGTCGGTGTCCTCGACCGAGATCAGCGTCTGCTCGAGCGTCTCGAGGCTCACGAACCCCGAGAGGCCGTCCGAGCAGAGCATCCACCGGTCACCCGGGCGGGCCTCGCGGACCGACATGTCGGGCGTCAGGTCGACGTCGAAGTCGCCGAGGACCCGCATCACGACGTTGCGCTGCGGGTGGTACTCGGCCTCCTCCGGGGTGATGCGACCGGTGTCGACCAGGTGCTGGACGAACGTGTGGTCGGTCGTGACCTGGTTCAGGACGCCGTCGCGCAGCAGGTAGGCGCGCGAGTCACCGAGGTGCGCCATCGCGAGCGTGTTGCCGCTGCGCAGGAGGGCCGTGACGGTGGTGCCCATGCCCGCGAGCTCGGGCGTCTGCTCGCTGCGCTCGACCAGGTCGAGGCGGGCGTTGTCGATCGACGACTCCAGGAGGCCGAGGGCCTCGTCCGGCCCGTGCGACTCGCCGTCGAGCGGGGCGAGGGCGGCCACGGCGAGGGACGACGCGACGTCGCCTCCGGCGTGCCCACCCATCCCGTCGGCCACGACGACGAGGTGCGGACCCGCGTAGCCCGAGTCCTGGTTGTTCGACCGGACCAGGCCCACGTCGGAGAGGGCGGCGTACTTCAGCGCGATGTTCATGCCGGGCGCTACCGCTGCAGCTCGACGATGCTCTGACCGACCCGCACGCCCACACCCGGTGGCAGGGCTTCGATACCGGTGATGCGTCGATCGTTGATGTACGTGCCGTTCGTCGAGCCGAGGTCCTCCACGTACCAGGTCCCACCCTGGGGGAAGATCCGGGCGTGCCGGGACGACGAGTAGTCGTCGTCGAGGACGAGGGTGCAGCTGGGAGCACGCCCCAGCAGGATCGAGGAGGCCGAGAGCGGGACGGTGGTGCCGCGCAGCGGGCCGGCGGTCACGACGAGCCGTGTCGGCCCGGTCGGCGCAGGGGCCGCGGGCGCGGGACCCGAAGGAGCAGCTCCGCGCGACGGTGCGGAACCGCGCGACGGGGTGGCACCCGTGGTGGGGTGCGTCTCCTGGGCGCCCCGGCCCTTGCGCGCCGTGATCTTGGTGCCGTACAGGTCGCGTCGCAGCACACCGATCGCGGCGAACACGAACACCCACAGGAGGACCAGGAATCCCAGCCGCAGCAGGGTGAACGTCAGCTCGGTCATGCGGAGGGGATCACCAATCCTCGTTGTCGGGCGCACCCGTCCAGAACATGATGCGGGTCCGCCCGATGGTCAGGCTGTTCCCGTCGAGCAGGGTAGCGGCCGGGACCTGGTGGCCCTCGACGAAGAGACCGTTGGTCGAGCCGAGGTCCGTCGCGATCACACCGTCCGGCGTGACCCGGATCTCGAGATGTCGACGGGAGACGCCCGGGTCGTCGACCACGATGTCGGCCTCGGACCCACGCCCGATGACCGTCACGGGCCCGGTGAGCAGGTACCGCTGCCCGTCGATGTCGACCAGGGGGTGACGGGCGCTGGGCGCCGAGCTCGTCGCCGGCGCGACGTTCCCCCGCACGCTCGCGGACCGGAGCTGGAAGCGCCCGGTGTCCAGGGAGTCCTCCTGCTCGAACGACACGCTCACGGGGCCGACGAACGCGTAGTGCTGCGACGCCGCGTGCTCCGTCACGTTGGCAGCGAGCTCGTCGGCGAGCGACTCCGCCCCCCAGCCCTCGACCTGCGCGTAGTCGTCCGGCGACAGCTCGATGGTGAACTGGTTGGGCACGACCGTCCGGTCGCGGTCCACGACCGCGGCCCGGTCGTCGACCTCACGACGCAACGCGCTCGCCAGCTCGACGGGCTTGACCTCGCTGCGCCCGACCTTGAAGGCGTTGTTGACGACGCGTTCGACGCCCTTCTCGAAACGATCCAGGACTCCCATGCCACCTCCTCCCTCATCGACGTTGCTTCGACCGGGTACACGGTCCCCGGGCAGACTACCTAGATCGTAACGACCCGGGGCCTCGCCGAGCCGGTGATCGGCTGAAGTGGACGGGGAGATCAGGGGGAGATCGGGTGCCGCGGGCGTGAGGCGGCCGCCGGAGCGGGGTACTGTTCTCTCTGGTGCAGCACCGGGCTCCGGCTCAGGTGGGGCGCCGGTGGAAGACCTCCTGGAGGTGGCTCGACGACCGATGCAGGTCTGGGTCGGCTCTCGTGATAATCTTCTGCGGCACGCGCGAGTGGCGGAATGGCAGACGCGCTAGCTTCAGGTGCTAGTGTCCGAAAGGGCGTGGGGGTTCAAGTCCCCCCTCGCGCACGTGAGGGCTGTTTCCTTGGAACAGCCCATGTTGTAACGAATCTCCTGTCCGGAGTTATCCGGGCGGGAGATTCGTCGTTTCAGGGGGGCCTCGGTGGCTGTGGCCGAGTGGATCGAGCGTGGTGTTGCCGCTCGGAGGGTGCTGTTGCCCCGGTTCTGCTGGGACGCGGGTGTTTCGGGGCGCGTTGATGTGGTCGAGGTCTGGCGGCTGGTGACGTGGTCGCGGTCTAGAGGCTTGGCGGGGTCAGGGGCCGCGGGTGCGATAGATCCAGTCGGGTTCGTGGCGGTGGGGTTTCTCGTCGAGCTCGATCTGCCAGGGGTCGGGTAGTCCGCGTTCGATGTATCAGTGGTGCAGGTGGCGCATGTTGTAGCCGGCGAACGCCCAGGGTGAGCATGAACGTGGTGGCGGTGTGGCCGAAGACGCGTAGATAGCCGTGGTTCATGCTGGTGGTGTTGTAGCGGATGTTGCCGAAGAGGCCTTCGATCAGGCTGCGTCGTGCGAAGGACAGGGCTCAGGTGGTCGACCGCCAGGGTAGGTGCTGTCGGTCGCGCGCCCGCAGGGTGTCGGGAACCGTGAGCGTGACTCCGCAGCCACACGGCACGCCCCTGGTGCAGTCGGTCGTCGGTACTGCCGGGCCCAGGCGCATGGTGGCGGGCGTGTTCGGGCAGCGCACGTGCCCGGCGAGAGCGGGGCCCTTGAGGCGTTGGGTTCCCCGGGGGTCGTCGTGGCGGCTGTGCGGGACAAGGCGGAAGGGCGCGCGGGCGTCGAACTGTTCGTGGATGAGCGCCTTGTCGGCGGCTGTGTCGGTGGGGTTGGGTGGCTCGAGGTCGCGGAGGGCCTGTGGGAGCGCGCTGGAGTAGAGGTGGCCGTCCTGCCAGATCGTTCCTGCTCTCGGTCCAGGGCGGGTGCCTCGCTGGGAGATGTGGAGGTCCATGACGAGGCGGATGCTCCGGTCGCGCAGCGGGTGGGCGAGGTTTTCCGCGCTGGCGGTCGTGTAGCCGCGGTCCAGAAGGACCTCGTCGGCTCGGTGCCGCGTGGCGTGGAAGGCGTCCAGGAGGTTGAGCGCTGCGGGGGCTGAGCCTCGTGACCCGGGACGCACGGCGATCCCGAGGGCCAGCTGGGGTATCGGTTCTCCCCCGACTGATGGGCAGCCGGTGATCGCGTGGGTCGAGTACCCATGGAACCGGGACGTGGGACGTCGGTCGGTCGAGGTGCGATATCCCCATGCGGCGTCGTGGTCCGCGGACCAGTAGGTGTCGCCGTTCTCGTCGATCGAACGGTGTCCTGGGCGTGCATGGCTCTCGAAGTCGGTGCTGTCTATGGCGACCGTCGTGGGAATCGGCACGGTGGCGGGGATGCTGGTCAAGATCATCCGCACAGCGAACTCGTCCAGGTTCGCCGCGATGCAGTAGCACGTGGGCGGACAGGGCCAGACGTCGCCCGTGCGCGGGTCGGCTTCCAGCTCGTGGTTGTGCACGGAGCAGGTGCCGGACTCGATCTCTCGGAGAAGGGCTCGATATCCGCTGTAGAGGCGGGTGTACTTCATGGCGCAGCTGATCGGGAAGCCCAGCTTGAGGCACTGTGACTTCGTCAGGATCTTCAGTTCAGCGGCGATGTCGGTGAAGAGAAGGCGTTCGGGTGCCTTCAGGCAATGGAAGACGATCGCCGCGAGGACTGCTTCGACGGGGTAGAGACGTCTGCGGCCCTTGGTCCGGTGGGTCGCGGCCACCAGTCGGAGTGCTTCGGGTGAGTGCGCGTACGCGTAGGCGCGACGAAGTCGTTGATTGACGGTGAGCGGGATCTGGTGCGCACGGACGGTGCTGGCCTTTGGTGAAGGACGCTGGGCTGTCGCCAGTGCGAGGCTCATCGGCGGGTCAGTTCCTCGAACAGGCTCTCTTCATTGATCGGTGGCAGGTAGGTCATGAGGTGACCGAACGTCTTCCAGGACGTCACCCCCGCCATCTGGGCGAGACCGTTGAGGTGGACCCGGCGCTTCAGGTGCTGCAGCAGCCAGGTGGCGCGCAGCCGATGGGCCTTGAGGTCAGGGCAGTCCGGCGGAAGGTCGATGTCCTCGAGCAGATGCCCAAGGGGTGCGCGGTCCCATCCCTTGGCGACGAACCCGAGGATCGACGAGCCGGGATCCTCGACGCGGATTCGATCGAGGGTGACGTCGTGGGGCGGGCTCACAGGGACAAGGCGAGCTCGATCACCAGGGATCCTCAGGCACAGGCGCCCATGTCGTTCGACGAGGTCATCGGTCATGGCCGACCGTGCTTCGCGCGGGTAGACGCCGGCCCCGAGCCCGAGGGCCAGGAGAGCGCTCAAGCGGCGCGCTGCAGCGCCGTGCGTTGATGTGCGGCGACCTCAAGCAGACGAGCGACCTCCGTGTAGGGGACGATCGCATAGTCCCCGCGCAGACGCTGAGCTCGCGGTGGCCACGGGAGGTCGTTGACCTGTTGGATGCGCTCGATCTGGGTGGTGAGGCGGTCGAGGAGTCGGAAGTTACCGGCGGTGATGTGGGCGATCGTCGCCAGGGCTGTGGCGTGGGCGACGGGGTCGTGGTCTTGGGTCGGTTCGGCGGGTAGGCGGGTAGGCGTGTGGTGAGGATCTGCCGCCGAATCCCTTCACTCGATCGCCCGCCGGCAAGTATCGTCGGCACAACGCGAGGCGGATGACCCGAGCCGCCGTACGATCTGGCGCGCACCGACGCGACGTCACAAGGGGGCAGCACTTGAGCGACACCGATTCCGCCACCAGTACCGGCGCGGACGCGCGGGTGCTGCTGAGCACCTGGGCGAACGACAACGACGAGTGGGTCCGAGCTATCGTGCGCCCGGTACTGAGCACCGGTCGGGCGCTGGTGGGCTCCGACGTTGACGACGTCTACGCCCTGTTCCGCCAGGAGAAGGCTCTCGACGCCCGTACGTTGCCGAAGGAGCCGCCCTTGGCGGTCGCGGCGTCTCCGGCAGAGTCCGATGAGGTCCTGCGCATCACTTCGTTGTCAGAGATCACGGGCGTCAATGCGCTCGTCTCGGGCGCCGTGATCACCCCGCATGAGGGCCTGACGATCCTCTACGGCGAGAACGGCACCGGCAAGACCGGGTACTCCCGGTTGTTCAAGACCCTCGCTGCCAGTCGGACCGCGGACCAGATCCTCGGCGACGTCTCCCAGGCGAGCGCCTCCGCACAGGGCGCCCTGATCGCCTACAATCTCGGCGAGATCGAGCACAGGTTCCGCTGGTCCGGCGAGACCGGCGGCGTGGCGCCGTTCACCCGCATGTCGATCTTCGACAGCCCGTCGGTCAACGCTCACGTCGACGCCGACCTCGAATACGTCTACGTGCCCGCGAGCCTGGCGTTGTTCAACCACGTGAACGCCGGTATCCAGGCCGTCGAGGCGCGGATCGTCGCGGACCTCGCAGCCCTCGCGACCGGCGCGTCGGCGCTGCTGTCATGTCGATGAGCGCATCGCCGTACTGCAGAAGGCCGTTGCTGCGTTGGAAGCCGGCACGCTGTCGGCAACCATCAAGGCCCAGCAGCGAGTCTCCCGGGTGCTGACGCAGGCGACCTTGGTCGCGGCGGGGATCGAGGCGTTCGACGTCGACGCGTACAACACCACGCGGACCATCATGGCGGCCCTCGAGATCGACTACGCGCTCGTCCGCACGGAGCTGTTTGAGGCAGCCGACCTTCCCGCGGCCCCCGACGACACGTGGAAGACGTTCGTCGAGGTCGGTGAGTCCTATCGGCAGCACCTCGTCACCGCCGGCGCCCATGACGAGAACCGTTGCCTGTACTGCCGTCAGCCGCTCGGCGAGCGGGCCCAGGAGCTTGTTGCCAAGTACGCCGACTACCTCGCGGACAAGATCGGCGCCGACATCGCCGAGTCGAGGAAGTCGCTCGCCGCGGCGACGGCGGCGGTCGCGAGCATCAATGCGCCCGAGGTGACCGCATGGGTCACCGAGCTGGCCGACCAGACTGAGAGGCCGGACTTCTACGCGCACGTCGCCTCCATCGTGTCCGTGCTAGACGGGGTCAAGGCGAGCACCAGTAGCGGCACCGCTGTCGATCCGGAGCTCACCGCCCGGGTCGCGGCGGCTCATGCCGTGCTGACGGTGCGTCTCGCTGAGGTCGACGGCGAGGTCAAGGTACTCGAGTCCGAAGACGCCAACCGCGCGGAGGCGCTGCAGTCCAGGCGCCGCGAGCTCGTCGAGCTCACGGCCGCGGCCGAGGTCGGACGGTCGTGGACCGTGATCAACACGCAAGTGAAGAACGCCAAGGAGGCTGACCGGCTCAGGGTCCTCGCGCGACCGGCGCTTGCGCTGCGCCGCGCCGTCACGGCGCTGTCGAAGATCGCGAGCGACGCGCTCATCAACCAGTGCTTTGCTGCCTACTTTGCCGAGGAGTGTGGGTCTCTGCGTGCTCCGTCGCTGAAGGTCGAGTACATCGGGCGGGACGGCAGCGCGAAGCGCCGCAAGGTCCTGGTATCTTCGACGACCCCGTCTCCAGCCTGGACCACCGCCGCATCAACGAGGTCGCCGCACGGATCGCGAATCTGGCGCAGAGCGCCCAGGTCATAGTTTTCACGCATGACCTCGCGTTCACAATGACCCTCCTGCACCTGATGGAGCCATCCAAGCGCTGCGCGTACTTCCAGATCGACGATGAGGAGGGCAAGGGGCGGGTCACCCGGTCCAGCCACCCGCGATGGGACACCATGAGCGGCCTCAAGAAGAACATCAACGAGACTATCGCCGCAGCGCGTGCCGAGGAGGGGCAGGCCCGCGCTGCTCTGGTTCGTACCGGCTACGGCTGGCTCCGCTCCTGGTGCGAGGTGTTCACGGAGACCGAGCTGCTCCAAGGCGTGACGCAGCGGCATCATCCCGCTGTTCACATGACACAGCTCGGGAAGATCAAGAGCGGGGCACTGCCTGCCGCGATCGGCCCGGTAGTCCGAATCTTCGAAGAGGCATGCCGCTACATCGACTCCCACTCCCAGCCGCTGACGGTTCTCAACGTCGCGCCGACACTCGCGGGGCCTCGATGCGCACTGGGCGGAGCTGCAGGTCACCCGGGATACCTACCTTCGTGCCGACGACTAGGGCGTGTCTCCTAGCCGCTCGTGGACAAGATGATGGCCCATGGGAATGCGGAGCGCGTGAGTGCGTGGCGCTGATCGACTACGGACCCGCTAGGCGAGAGGCTCACGTTTCCGTGCCTGCTGGCGCCGGGACCCGCCTGGGGCTGGGCGGTTGAACCCTGCCGCGGCTACCTAAGAACTCAGATGCCTTGCTAATATCTTAGTGGTGTGCTCTACTTCTTAGGAAGCCAGATAAGAGTTGTTCAACAAGGGAGAGTCCTCGTGACCATCAACACTGACCTGCTCGGGTTCGACACCTCAGGTGTCACCGGACACAAGGACGTCGACCGCTATGTTGCCGTCAAGACCCGGCAGGGCAGCCGGGTCGTCTACACCCTGCAGCTGGCGCTGCACGACGTTCCACGGGTCCTGCCCGTGCCGGACCCGAACCGGCCCACGCCCGGCAACCGGAAGGTCAGCCCTGAGCACGCTCACAAGTTCGGGATCTATCTCATGACCAGGCCGGAGTGGGTCGCTCCGCCGCTGTTGGTACGAGACTCTGGGTCTGTGCAGTTCGAGGAACAGGTCCCGCTGCCCGACGGGAGCGTCCTTGGTCAGCTGTTGGTCCCCCGCAACAGTCGGGCCGTGGTGAAGATCATCGACGGACAGCACCGCGTTCTCGGGATCGACGACGCAGTGAACGAGCTCGACACCAAAATTGCCGATGTTCAGGACGACCTTGCTCGCGGCGACGCTGACGTGGCCGAGAAATTGCGCGCTGACCTCGACGCCCTCCTCACCCTGCGCCAGCGGTTCGCTGATGAGCACATCGCTGTCCAGATCTACGTGGAGGCGCGGCCGCAGGCCTACGAACAGATGTTCTTCGATGTCGCCGACAACGCCCTGGGCATCAACCAGGCTGTCAAGGTCCGTTTCGACAGTCGCAAGGTTGTCAACCGGGCGCTGCCCGAGGTGCTCAAGCACGCGCTGCTGAAGAACCGAGTCGACATGGAGCAGGACCGCATCGTCAGCAACAACCCGAACCTGCTCGGAGCCAAGCACGTCGCAGACATCATCCGCGCCGTCAACGTCGGTGTCACGGGGCGCGTCACCGAACGCCGCGAGGGACAGCTCGACGAGAGCACACTCATCGAGAACACTGAGACGTTCCTCGGAGCCCTGCTCAACGGCTTTGGCGCGCTTGGTGAACTCACTGACGAGCGCATCACCCCCCCACAGCTGCGCTCCCGCAGCTTGCTCGGGTCGATCACGATGCTCCGTGTGCTGGCTGGTGCCTTCCACGACCTCTACGTGCTCGGTGATGTGTCGGAAGACGAGATCGTCGACTACTTCGCTACTCTCAGCCCACACATGAGCGCTCCGGTGCTCAAGAACAGCATCTGGTGGACCACCGAAGACTTCGCCGAGGGCGCCAACGGCCCCAACGCCCGCACCCAGAACCTCAGGCACCTCACCAGCAAGATCGTCAGCTGGCACAGTGACGGGCTCCCTGCTGTCGAGAGCATCTCCTAACGGCCAAGCGCCGGAGGCCGGACCAGGACGACGAGGAGAAGTCATGACTCTGCAGTACCGGATGATCGTAGAAGACACGCCTGTATCGCTACTAGACAGGGCAACGGATAGCTTCTCGGCCTGGCTCAAGCGCAAGTCTAGCCAACTGGAGTTGCCACCACCCGGGGTGCCTCTCCTCGTCGGGGGGGTGGAGGTCAGCACCGACCAAGTTGAGGATGAGCACCTATCGCTGCGCCGCCATGTGCTGTCCGAGGACCTGAACAACGGCCGCTGGACTACGACACTCACCGCGATCACGACGTCGACCCAACAGGGATGGCTCTGGGTCGACCTCGAGTGGGTCTGCGATGACCCCTGGGGCAAGACGCCTGATGTCGGGGTTCCCGCGCTGGTCCGACTGCTGTTAGCCGGTAAGACCGCCCACGTTGGCAATACTCCCCTGCCGCCCTCGCCAATCGTCATCCCCCCCGAGGCTGTTGATTCGCTGATCCAAGTACTCAAGGATCCCGCTAGGGCAGTGCCCGTCGTCGTCCTGAGTCGCGACCACGTCGTGACCCCCGCCGTGAGCCTGCACCGGGCGGAGGCACTGACACGAGAACTGCTTGGCGTGGCACCGGTATACGTCTTGGTGGGCAGCGCGACCAGTGAGCTCAACAGCAAGCTCGACGTGGGTCTGCACGTCGTTGGTGGTGCAGCCCGCACTTACTTGCCGGGCACTGGCTTTGGCGGGTCTCCGATGCGGCGACACCGTGTGCTTGGCGGATCGCACCTGCGCGAGGACCTCCAGGGCTCGTCACTCCTTCTCGCCGAACCGTTGCGCCGTCAGGCCCTGGCAACTCCGCCGCCTGCCGTCTATCGGGACCATGGTCGTCTGCTCCTGCGGCGTCTTAGCTCAGGCGTCGATGAAGATGCTCTGCTCAACGATGTGCTAATCGCAGAGCAGGCGGTCGAGGAGGCCCGTGCCGAAGCGAAGCAGCTGCGCGAAGAGCTTGAATGGCAGGCTATGGCAGACGCCGACACCGAGCGCACGCTGCATCAGGCACAGGGCAGGCTTCGGTGGCTGGAGTCCTTGCTGGCCGAGCAGGGCCGCCACGTCCAGGGAACGGCGACACCAGACCAGAACGACATTGACATCACTGGCTTTGAGGAACTGCTCATTGCTGCCTCGCGCCTGACGCACGTCGAGCTCGGCAAGGTCGTCACGGGTGCTCTTGCGCTTGATCAGTACCCCCAAGCAGAGAGTTGGGCGCGCAAGGCTTGGCGAAGCTTGGTTGCCCTCGATGAGTACGCTCGGGCCCGAGCGGGGGGCTGGTCCGGCGACTTCCGGGCTTGGTGCATCGAGCCAGCCGATTCGAACGCCGCAGTGGTCCCTGGCGGCTGGGTGGCGCTACGCGAGAGCGACTCCGTCAACGACAACCCCAAGTATCGCGATCCCCGAACCTTCCCCGTCCCCGAGGGGGTCAACAAGAGCGGCCAGATCTACATGCCCGCCCACATCAAGATCGTCGAAGGCGGCCGACCGGCTCCTCGCCTGCACTTCCACGATGGCACGTCAGGGGCGACTCAGAAGATCCACGTCGGTTACCTCGGCCCTCACCTGCCCAATGACCAGACCAACTGACCCGACTCGTCGGCGGTGACCGTCATGCGCCTACCGCTGTGAGGGGGGCGCGCCGCCGAAGCATCAGCTGTGTTATTGACGACCGTCCACGAGACACCTGCGGTGGCCGGGCTGCAGTTCGGCGGGTCGTGTCCTATCGCCGGTGTCCGAGACCTCTGCCCCGTGAGGAAGGTCGGAGTCACGACCGTACGACTTATGATCAGGCACCTACACGGGGTGGGCTTTGTCGACCGGGGTTCAGTATCGTTGTCGAAGTTCCGCCCCAAGGAGGCCGGGCCGGACTGCTGAGCGAAACGTGAAGGTGCCATGACCTGGCTGTACACCTATGAGAACGAGTCCAACGGAGGACGATTCTATGCTGGCATCGGCGAGAATGTAGCCCGTGCGTGGCAGCCTCACAACCCGGAAGCGGAGGCGCTGCGTGATGACCCGAGGACGGTCATCCTGCGGACCGCCACCCGCTTCTCCACTCGTAAGGATGCCCTCATGGCAGAGGCGATTGCTATCCACGTCGCCTCGTTCTTCGGAGCTCGCGTAATTCTCGGCACGTCCGACGGCGAACAGATTCTTCGAGAGAGTGACTCGCTACAAGGAATCGTCACGAACATTTCTGGAACGGTCCAGACCAAGCACTTGGTTTCTGCCCTGCCAATCCAGGAGGGCGCCCCGCCCGTCCGGTACTCGCATCTCATCGGCGCTGCGATCGTGATGACTACCCTCGAGGAACTCGACGAACGACCCGCAGTCAGCGGCGCAAGTACGTTTGACGCCCTCGCGGAGCGTGCATCCCAGTTCTGGCGCCTGCGGCGGCGAGTAGACGCGGCCACCAGTACCAGTACTTGGCCGATTCGGCTAATCCTCGTCTCCAAGGGGCACCATGTCATCCTGGGCGACTGGGATCTCGCTGACGGGGCCCAGTCGATGCGTGTGCTGGGGGCCGGGGAATCCCAGCCGAATGGCAACGGCTGGTGTGCGTTTAGACTCGCGCGCCCGCGGTGGAAGATCGAGGACGGCATCGTTATTGGGGATGTTGGTCGCACGCTCGAGTTTGACACTGCTTACGGCCCGAAGAACCTTCAGGGATCGGTCGCGGGCTGGAGCGAAGATCTGCGCATCACCTGGGGTATGGCCCCCTAGCCAGTCTCTAGACGGCTCTCAGGCTCATGGAATCGGGTAGTCGACGCTCCTGAGTTGTCGGTTCGGCCCCAGCTCTAAGTGCCGCGAGAAGGGTTCCAACTCAGTTCCGAGGCGCGTCCGGAAGGTCACGGCCAGATGATCCTGGCTGAGACCTTCTGTGGTGGGAGTAGTCTCGCTGGGAGGCCGCAACTGGGGACCAGGGCGATTGGACCCTCCTCCAGGTCGACGGGCGACCTGGAGGCTTGGCGTAGCGCATGCGGCGACTGATCAATTGATTGAGTGCGAGGGTGCTAGCAATGCGACTGGATAGGGGGTGCTAGTTGCTATTTGAAACGCGAGTCGAGTCATGTGAGTCGTGATGAATATTTGCGTCTTCGTCAGAATGAATTAGCTGCACAAGATCCGCGGCCAGCAATCCAATTCCATTGGCCTCGTGTTGAGTAACTGCCCCGGCATCCTCTCCGCCTGCAAAGCGATCGGAGTCATACCAAACGTTCACGAGCTGATCGAATAGGGCGCGCGCATGGTCTCGCACTCGCTTAGTTGGGTGACCCCACATGATCCCGCGTACGGCATCTAGAACTTGGGCGTGGCTTTCTAGAATGCTGCGTTCTGTCGACGGGAAGAAAAAGACGCCAACCTCTTCCCAGTGGATGTCGTATGACACCTTGTCAAAATAGAGCACGACGGATTCGGCCGCAGGGAGAAATGTGCTTCGAGCCTCGTCGTGCGCGGCCTCCCGTCGGAGTTTTGCCTCGTGGCTTTCTATCTGTCTTTGGAGTGTCATAGCATGCATTTGCTCGTTAGATTGAACAACGAGTGCGTTGCGATTTAGGGTGCGGCTTGAGATTGCAGAGGCGGCCCAGCTGATGAGTGCAGAACCCAGGCTTGACCCAAGGATCAGTACTGCCCAATCGGTGGGCGTCATCCGAATTTGTCTCCTCTACTACCCTACGAGTCCTGGCCCCCGACCGGAGCCGGGGCCAGCGTGAAGTCGGCACGAAAGCTGTGACAGCGGGACGCATTTTGCCGGGCCGGTCGCCTTTCATTGGACCTATACCGGCACATCCCCGAGAATCGGTAGGGTAGCGCACCCAGCGTTCTGATGCCACGCCCCAAGTGCCACGCCTGATGACCCGTCAGGTGGCGGCTCGTCGCGCCGCAATCCGGAACCTGTGCGCCTCAAGCTTCTTGTGCTTCTAGCGTATTCCGTCAGCCCATTGACGGCGCTGTGGTGGTATCGGATGACTGGCAAGCCGTCTCTCGCGGGTTCTGCTCGAGCTTGGTCCTCTGCCGTACGGTCACGATCCGGTGACTCTGCTGGGTCCGCACGGCCCGTTCGGTGCTGGTCATCAAGGATCCAGGCGCAGTCACTCACCGCGAAGTGCCAGCCTGCTCGGGGCATCGACATGAGCGCCAACGGCTGTGCCTGACGCGCTCTTCCAGGTGTGCCTGGGCGAGTCCTGGACCTCGCATCGCTGCGGGTCGGCACCATTGCGAACCCCCCACGTGAGAAGGGCTTCGGCTTTCGAGCCGGTTCGCCTTCGGGAAGTCCCGGTCAGGTTCTCCTGGCCGGGGTCTTTTTTCGTCCGCGGGTCAGTGCGGAGCGGGTTGATCTCCTCCGCCTGGTGGTCCGCGGCGGTGTCGCCGCAGAGACCGGGTGCTTCTGCCGAGGGGTCGGCTGTCCGCGGGTTCGTTCAGCTGCTTGGCCCAGGCGTCGGGTTCGTCGTGCCGGGTGTGCCAGCGGTGAAGCTCGATGGTGTTGTGGGCGGCGAGGTAGATCGCGAGGAGCAACGCGGTGGCATGCCGTTCAAGGATCTGGATGAAGCCGCGGTTGAGGTTGGCATCGGTGAAGCGGATGTGGGCGTTGAAGGTCTCGGCGTAGGTGCGCCTGTTGTAGGAGATGGCCCAAGCTGTCGACTGCCAGGGCAAGGTCTGGCGGTCGCGCTCGTGGGTGCTGTCCGCGACGGTGACGGTGATCCCGCAGCCGCAGGGCGTGCCGGCCCGGCACGTCGTCGTGGGGGAGATGGGCGCCGAGCCGCATCGTCGCGGGGTTGTTCGGGCAGCGAAGTCGTCCGCCGAGGCCGGGGCCATTGAAGCGTTGGGTGCTCGCGCGGTCGTCGTGGCGGGCGTGGGGGATGAACCGGTAGGGCTCGCGGGCGTCGAAGACCTCACGGGTTCGGGCCTTGACGTCCGAGGACTATCCGACACGCGGTGGTTCGAGGTGGCGCAACGGTGTAGGGAGCGCGGTGGTGTAGATGTGGCCGTCGAGCCAGATCGTCCCGGGTGCAGGGCCTGGTGAAGGGCAGAGGGTGCCCGAACCCGCGAGGCGTAGTAGCCCGACTCGGAACAGCCCAGTACGCGCCCGGCGGGCTGAACTGGCAACCTTTCACCGGCCATCACCGCGATCGCTTCGAACCGCCTTTGGGGGCGCCACCCTCCCCAGCAGCTCGCTCCCACGCCGATGGATCGCCAGCTCGGTCTCGAGTTCGGCGATCCGCTTGCTGGCCGCGCTCAGCTCGGCCTTCTCGCCACTCGTCAGGCCTGGCTCGAGGCCCTTGTCGATGCGGTTCTGGCGGCGCCAGGCGTAGATCGTCTGCTCACTGAACTTCAGATCGCGCCCCACGTCCGCGACCTTGCGACCGGACTCGAGCAGGTCCAACACCTTGCGCCGGTACTCCGGCGGATACCCACGACGTCCCACGAGGACCCTCCTACAGGGCCAGGTGGCACAAGAATCCAGTAATCCGACCCCACGGAACGCGGGACACACCAGAGCTCTACGGAAGCCAGGGCGGTTCAGTGGGACATCTCCGAGCACCCCACCCGGCAGGGCAGGCACTACATCTGCGCGATCAAGGACGTCTACTTCGGGCGGATCGTGGGCTACTCCATCGCTGCGCGGATCAAGTCATCCCTGGCGATGGCCGCGATGCGCAACGCGATCGCGCTGCGCTCACCGGACGGGACCATCTGCCACTCCGACCGAGGCGGGCAGTTCCGAGCCAGGAAGGTGCAGCGCCTGGTGAAGAACCACCACCTGGTCGGGTCGATGGGGCGTCCTACGGCGCCGGAGACAACGCCAGCATGGAGAGCTCCTTCTCCCTGCTGCAGGGAAACGTCCTGGACACCCGACGCAGAGACACCCGCGAGGCCCTACGCCTGGCGATCGTGACCCGGATCGAGACGAGTACAACCGTCGCCGCCGTCAACGCCGCCTCGGCAGACTTAACCCGGTCGAGTTTGAGACTATCTACACGGCCGCAGAAGCGGCCTGATGACCGCACCCCCGAACGTCAACCAGACCGGGGGCAGACCCGTGCGCCGTCCCGGATACGTGTCACGCGGCTGGCACAGGTGGAGGGGTTCAGAAAATGCCGATTCGTCTGAGTGAGATTCGGTCCCACGAGGGAAGCCAAGCCAGAGCCTGGGAGGAACTGGCCTACCAGTTGCGTCCACCGGTCTCGTCTGGGCATGCGGAGACGCGTAAGACTCGTGCGCCCGACGCTGGAGTCGAGTGGTACGAGGTCTATGCCGATGGACACACGGAAGGGTTCCAAGCCAAGTTCCATGCCTCGCTCGCCGATGCATTGAGTGGGATGAAGGAGTCCGTCCTCGCAGTCTGCGAGAAGCGGCCCGAATTGACGCGGCTGACATTCGTGGTTCCTTACGACTTCACTGATAGCGGGGCAGGGAAGACCAAGACAGACCAGGATCGATGGGATGACGCAGTTGCTGGCTGGCAGCGGACCGTCGAGGGTGCCGACAAGATCGAGTTCCGAACGATTCGCGCCGGTGACGTCTTGGCACAACTGGCGACCTCGCGGAACGCCGGTCGGTGTGCCTTCTGGTTCGGACACTTCGAGCTGTCGCCAGAGTGGTTCGAGAAGCAGGTCGCCGAGACAGTTGCTGTTGTCGGAGATCGGTACACCCCGACGGCCGACACGGACGTTATCGCCAATAGCGCCGTCGAGGCTGCCGCTGCCGGGAACCGGTTCCTCAATTCCCTCCGATCGCTAATCGACATCGCCCTCTATGCAGGACGGCGAGATACGGGCATGTGGGGGTCGACGTCCGGGCGGGCCGCGGAACTTCTGAACCAGCTCGCTGAATTTCGAGCAGTGCTGACCGAGGGCGTCGCAGCAACGGGATCGCGGCTGTCCACGTCCGACTTCGACGTCAAGTCAGGCTGTCAGGTCGTCGATGACTTGCTCACGTGTGCGGCGGAGGCTGCTACTCAACTTGATCAGTTCAATGACCGCCCACTGCGGCACGCGTCCGAGAAGCTCCACGAGTTGCGCGAACTTCTTGGTTCCCGGGTCTCGGAGGCGTACACCTCGCGCACGCTCGCGCTCGTCGGCACGGCTGGAAGCGGAAAGACCCATGCATTGGTGCGTGCAGCGGTCGAGCTTCAACTTGAGGGATCCCCTGTCATTGTGATCGTCGGGCAGAGACTCGGCGATGCCGCATGGTGGCCAGAATTCAAAGCGGTGCTTGGAGTTGAGGCGCAGTCTGCTGAAGTCTTTCTGCAAGAGCTCGACTCACTTGCAGAGGCGAGGGGGCGGCGCGCTGTTCTTCTCGTCGACGCACTGAACGAATCTCAGGAACCGCGCAGATGGCGGACCGAGCTCAAGGCGTTGCTAGCTCAATCTAAGATGTATCCAAACGTGGCTGTTGTGGTCTCGTACCGCAGCGACTACTCGTCGGTCATTGAACCGCCTGGCTCCTTGCCAGTGATTACCCACGGAGGCTTCGTTGGCAGGGAGGGCCAGGCACTCGCGGCCTACTGCCGAGTGTTCGGGGTCCCGGTGCCGGCGAGGTCGTCCTTCGACCCAGCCTTTTCCAGCCCGCTTTTCCTGCGCATGTTCTGTGAGGTACTAGCCGCGGACGGCCCGGGAGCCGCAGAGAGTCTCACTCGATCGACTCTGTTTGGTCGCTTCGCCACCGTTCGTGCAGCCCGGGTGATCGATGCGCTGCGCCTTGCCCCATCCAGTAACGTGGTTGCTGACGCGATGGTCTTGCTTGCCGACAAACTCCTTGCAGCAGGTGGGCGCCCAATCTCGAGGGCGGACGTCGAGAGCGCCGTCGACATGCTTCTCCCAAGTCGACACTGGCCAGACACACTGTTCGGCCGAATGCATAGCGAGGGCCTGATCGAGATCCGCCCATCCTTCTCCGGCGAAGAGTCCGTGACCCTGCCATTCCAGGCGTATTCAGAGCATGTCCTTGCCAACCGCTTGCTCGACTCTCTCGGTGGTCCTAGCGAACTCGCCGACAGCGTGTGCGACGTGCCCTGGCTTTGGCGGGCGCTTGCGGTTCTCTTGCCCGAACGTCACTCTGTCGAACTGGTTGACCTCCTCCCTGACGTCACGGCAAATCACCGCCTAAATGAAGCCGTTCGCGACGGTCTCTTGGATCGGACGGTTGAGGCATTCGGAGAACGTGCCTTCGAACTCCTTGAAAATCGGATCTTCGGCGAGTTCGATGAACGGGTCGACGGCGTGGACATCATGATCGCGCTCGGGCCGCGCCTCGGTCACCCTGCGAACGCGCGATGGCTCCACGAAAGGCTCAGGGCTCAGGTCCTGGCCGAACGTGACGCGTCCTGGTCGGTTGCTGCCTACACGGCCGACGAATACTCACCGTCGCTGGCCCGGTTGCAAAGCTGGGCTCCACGGATCGGGCAGGAGGTTGGGACCGACGAAGCTGAGCTTTCTGCTATCACCCTGATGTGGCTACTCACGTCGCCGAACAGATTCCTGCGCGACAAGGTCACGAGGACACTCACCGGTCTGCTATCGAAGAGGCTCTCGGTGGCAGCAAGGCTGATCACGTTGGCAGTTGAGGTCGACGACCCATACCTCCAAGAGCGAGTTCTTCTATCCTGCTACGGCGCGCTGATGATCGCCGGAGACTCCGATCGTGACGGAAGCGCGGGAACAATTGATGCTTTGTCATCCTGGCTGCTGACGGGCCTTCCTGTGCACGTCCTCGCCCGCGACAGTGCCCGTGGTATGGCCGCTTGGGCCGAGGCCCGGGGAATCCTCACGAAGGAAGAGAAGCGTGCGTTCGACCCGCCTTATGGCGCTGCTCCTCCCGAGGAGCCGCCGACGGCGAAGGAACTCAAAGCGGCCCACGGTTGCCTCAAGGACGCGTTTGGAACCTTCACAGATTGGCGCGCTAACACGATCCTCATGTCTTGCCTTACATGGATGGGCGACTTCAACAAGTACGTCGTGAGAAGTGACGTCGGATCGTTCAGTCGCTATCCGCTCAGCGGTGCGCGGCCCCCACGTAAGCACGGCGATCCGCTTGGCAGCGTTGAGGCAGATTGGGCGGGGCGATGGATCGCCAACCGCGCGATTGGCCACGGTTGGACCGCGGAGCGGTTCGCAGAGTTCGAGCGCGAAAATCGTTCCGACCGCGGACGAGAAGGCCACAAGCCTGAGCGCTTCGGGAAGAAGTACCAGTGGCTCGCGCTTCACGAGCTGCTTGCGCGGCTCGCAGACAATTATCACCTCGCTCGAGAACCGTGGTCCGCGGACGAAGAGAGATACGAGGGGCCATGGGCTTGGTACGGAAGAGACCTGGATCCGAGCATTCCACCTCGTGCCGCCACTGATCCGCCGCAACACCTTGTGTTGACACACGCGCCAGATGGAACTTGGGCTCTCCTCCCCAGCCCTGCGCTTGACGCTGCCGGGACGCCCGATAGTTGGGTCGCCGAGACGGCGGACCTCGCTTCGGCGAGACAAGTGTTCATGCCGACAGATCGAGCCGGACGCAACTGGATCGCATTGCAGAGGTACTCGACCTGGGGCCGCGATAACGCCCAGCGAATTGGCATGACCAAGCGTGAGCGGGACGTCTTCTATTTGCAGTTCTCTTGGCTGGTTCCTCGAGGCGATGGTCTGGGCCTCCTCGATCTGTTCCGGGAACACGGCCTGTCGGGTCGTTGGATGGACGACCATAGTCGTACCCATGGGCGCTACCTCGGAGAACTCGCCTGGTCGCCGGTTGCCAAGGCAGTGGCCGCGACCGAGACAGTCGAATATCGTCACGAGCGGCTAGTCGAAGCCGGGCTCGCGCCACGACCGGCAGTCGAAAAGTACCTGTGGGAAGGGAATGTGCTCGACTGCTCAATCGACGAGAGCATCGACTTCTATGTGCCAGCCGACGAAGTCCTTGGATCGGCTGCGTGGGACGGAGTCGGTGCGCGATGGGCCGAGGGCGGCACGACTGTGGCCCAGGCTGTTGAGGTTCCGGATGCCGAAAGCGGCCAGGTAGTGCTCCTCGCTGAATCAGAGTGGCTGCGCCAGAGACTGGCGGATCTCGACTGTGACCTCGTGATCGGCGTCCTGGGTGAGCGGCATGCACTTCCGATGGACGATCACGACTACCGGAAGATGGCATTCTCCGATTTCTGGTACGGGGCAGTCGTGGGCTCCGAGCCCATCTCGGATGAACTCGTCGGACCAATTCTAGATATACGTCGATCTGTCGACGACAGGTAGCGCGCGGGGCAGACCCGTGTCTCGTGGTACGGGTCTCTTTAGAAAGAGCACGTGGCGCTCCACCACCAGAGCCTGGACTACCTGCGGTTCCTGTGCAATCACGCCTCGGGCGACCTCGACCCTTGCCTCATCAGGGGCTGGTGCACGTTCCGCTAGGTCAAGCAGAACTGGCTCTGCCCCGTTGCGCTGCGACGAGAGCGCTGTCGGAGGCGTCGCGCAGATCGGCGGCCGACTTGATGCCCACCCGTTCCGACATGTAGGTGCGGGACTTCGGTGCGCCGAGATGTCGCATCCGGCGCGCAGGTGTGCCTCGAGGCCGGATCAGGGTGTGCCTGAAGGTCCGCAGGGTCACAAGTTGTTCCAGGCCACAGCGTTTCGGAAACCCCCACGTGATGTACGAAAGGCCCCGGATCGTCGATCCGGGGCCTTCGTCGTACCTGGCGGTCTGCTGCCCGCCATGTTCCGTCCTGGTGGGCGTCAGCCGAACACGTGGTGGTAGAACTGCCCCACCCAGTCGGCGAACTCGGGGCTGACGTTGAGCTCCTCGTCGACCGAGTACTTGCTGAAGACGCCGTTCACCACGGTCGGGTCCTCGGCCGTGAACCACGGGCCCCCGCTGCCTCCGGCGGTGAGGTTGTCCTCCTTCGTGACGGTCGACGGGAAGGTGTCCGCGACGCGCCGTCCGAGGCTGTGCCACATGTGCTCGCCGTCGAACGGGAACCGGGGGGTCGGGCGGGCCGGGTAGCCCGTGTTGTCCCAGGGGGTGCTGGTGCTCCCCCACCGGACGCCGGCCGTGCCGACGACGTCGCCGACGCCTCGTCCGTCGCCGTCGGGGGCGACGACGCACAGCCCGAGGTCCCACGCGGAGGACTCGTCCGTGGTCCACGCGCTGGGCCACACCGACCGTGTGACGTCCCACTTCTCGTAGGGGGCCGCGCCTGCTGCGTAGGCGGGGACGAAGACGATGTTGGTCGCCTGGTTGCCGCCGAGGACGAGGCAGTGCGCGGCGGTCATGATGCCGAAGCGGTGGACGACGACGGCCGACGCCGTGTGCCGCTTGCCGTCCATGACGAAGAAGAGCTTGCCGACGGTCCGCTCGGGGAAGGACTGGGGGTCCCTGACCCGGGAGGTCTGGGCCGCGCCGAGCAGGTCGAGCCGACCGCCCTCGGACGAGGCCGTGCCGGAGATCGTTCCGCCTGCGCCGGTCGAGGTGACGTCGGTGACCGCCAGGGAGTCCCGGTCGATCGTGACCGAGCGGTCGAGCGGTTCGGCCTCCTCCATCCGCTCGGGGGTCCAGTAGTCGGTGCCCTCGGCGTCGGTCGCGTGGAGCGCGCGGGCGACGTCGTCGGACTCGACGAACTCCGGCTCGTGCGTCGCGGTCAGCGCCCACGGGCCGGCCGGGTACAGGTTGGCGTCGACCGTGTACCAGACGATCGTCCAGCTGCAGCCGCGGTCGTAGTCGCTCTTGACGTAGACGTTGCCGTTGTTGCGGCCGATGATCGTGGCGCTGCGCTTCTGCCAGTCGCCGCCGTTGTCGGTCCGGTTGCAGATCACGTCCCACCCGACGATCACCTTGGAGGTGTCGCGGAACGTGAACACGTTCTCCCGCCACCCGATCTTCCAGTCGGCCGAGTAGTTCTGGGTGACGCTGGCCACGTCGATGCCCGGGGCGTCGCCGCGCTGGAACCCGTAGCCCCAGCGGACGCGGCCCTTGTCGGCGTCGAAGTTCTCGCCTTCGGCCGGCTCGGTCTTCGACGCGGCGACGACCTGGGTGTAGAACGTCTGGCGGTTGGCGACGACGTCGAGCTCGCCGAGGAGCCGCTTGGTGTCCGCGGTGAACGCCTCGATCCGGGGCTGGTCGGTCGGGAGCGACGACTGGTAGGCCTCGAGGTCCTTCTCGAGCCTGCGGAACGGGTCGTCGACGAGTTTCTTGCCGAACTCGGGGCAGGTCTTGACGCGGCTCCGGGCGAGCCAGAACTGGCCGTAGAGGTAGCCGACCTGCGAGAAGACGTCGGGGCTGATGGGCACCTCGCCCGAGATCGACGTGTCGATCATGCGGTAGGCCATGAGGTAGGACTCGAGCGGGGCGGGCGTCTGGGCCCCGTTGAACCAGGGCAGGAGCGTCGAGACGATCGTCTCGGCCGTCCACGTCGATCCCGACGGCGGGTCGGGGAAGCTGCCCTTGACCCCGCGTGCCGTGATGTGGATGCTGACGTTCGCGCCGTGCTCCGAGGCGACCTTCTCGAACTTCGAGCTTCCCTCGGTGCTGAACACCTGGGGGACCTCGGCGGCCACGGCCGCCGAGAACTTCGTGCGTTGCTCGGTGCTCGTGAACCGGCACTGGTAGGTGACGTACAGCGAGGAGCCTGAACGGTAGCCGGCGACGAAGTAGTCGCCGTACTTCTCGCGGAAGCCGGGTCCGGGCTGGACCGCGAGCTCGTACGACGGGGCGAGCGAGTACTGGCCGTCCTCGACGGACACCTCGGCGACGAGGGTCACCGCGAGGTCGGAGACGGCGAGCTCGTCGAGGAACGAGGTGCTGGCGCTGACCGTGATGCCCTCGATGTTGTACGAGCCCTTCAGCGAGGCGCTGATGAGGGTCTGGACGTCGCTCTCCGCCTGGATGAACGAGTACATGAACTCGGGGTTCTGGGTCGTGCTGGGCGTGACGGTGAACGGCTTGACGGCCGAGGCGCGGAGCTGGCCGGTCACGGCGTCGACGCCGAGGCCCGGCTTGTAGCTCGGCTGCCAGGGCTGGCCGACGACCGTGGTGTTGAGGAGCGTGGTCGGTTGCGTGTTCGATACCTGTCTCATCATCGATCCCCTTGCGTGTTCGAGTGACTACGGATGGTCGTGCTCAGCTCGTCATCGATGCATCACCGGTCCCCTGGTCCGGGTGGGTGCGAGGGCCTCGTCGTCGCCGCCTCCGAGGGGGCGGTGATGCGGGAGCCTCGCGCACGTCGTCGTGCGTTCCTCACTCTGCTCGACGGCGTCAGGTGTCGTCCTCACCAGAATTGGTGAACTGTGCCGGGGCGTCGTGGAGCCAGGTCATGTGGCCGGAGCGACGGGCGACGGCCACCGCCTCGAGCTGGGACCGCACCTGGAGCTTGGTCAGGATCGACTTGATGTGGCTGCGGATCGTGTGGGTCGAGAGGTAGCGCTGGTTGCTCATCTGCGCCGCGCTGAAGCCGGCGATCATGCCGCGCAGGACGCCGCTCTCGGCGGCGGTCAGGCGGCCCAGGTCGACGCTCTCGTCGCGTCGCCGCTGCAGCGTGCGGGAGAACGCGACGGCCTCGTGCTCGGTCCGGCCGGGCGTCAGGTGCGCCCTCTCGACGAGCCGGAGCAGCGAGAGCAGGGACGCGGACTGGTTGAGGACCGTGGCGCCCCGCCCGTGCAGCGTGAGGAGGACCGACACGGATCGCACCGAGCCGACGCAGACGCAGGTCGTGAGCGACCCGGACGTGGGCAGGCCCATCCGGGGGTTGCCGTCGTCGTCCTCGATGACGACGACCGCCCTCGTCCGCAGGTGCGTGGGGTCGGCTCGGGAGACGGTGAGCAGGTCGGCCGTCCACCCGCGGGCCACGAGCCCGGCGTGGAGCGCGGGACCGAGGGCGGTCCCGTGCGGCGCGAGGACCGTGATGCTCGGCCGCGAGTTCTCCACGGTCGTCTTTCTGGCACGGGTCGTGAGGGTCGGCAACCGCGGGCCGGGCCTGTCTCGGGGGACCCGCGCCGTCATACCTAGATCTGCTAGGTTAGTTACCCCTAGCAGTCCTAGGTATTGGAGCACCATGCACATCGACAAGGACCTCGTCGCCGCCTCGGCCACGCCGCTCGTCCTCGGCATCCTCGCAGACGGGGAGTCGTACGGCTACGCGATCGTCCGACGCGTCAACGAGCTCTCGGGCGGTCACATGCAGTGGACCGACGGAATGCTCTACCCCCTGCTCCACCGGCTCGAACGCCTCGGGTTCGTCGAGGCGACGTGGGGGGTGTCCGACGTCGGGCGGCGGCGCAAGCACTACGCCCTGACGCCCGCGGGCCACGAGGCGCTCGCCGAGCGCCGCGCGCAGTGGCAGGTCGTCGCCGACGCGCTCCAGCAGGTGTGGAAGGACATGGGCGCCGTCCAGCCTCCCCGCGCCGTGGCCGAGGGGTGGGCATGATGGCCGGCACCCCGGAGCTCGAGGCCCAGATCGACCAGTGGCGCAGCTACGTCCAGCGCCGTCAGGCCATCTCGACCGCTGACGTCGACGAGATGGAGGACCACCTGCGCGAGCAGGTCGCCGACCTGACCGCGACGGGCCTCGACGACGACGAGGCATTCCTGGTGGCCGTCAAGCGCATGGGCAACCTGGATGAGGTCTCGCGCGAGTTCGCCCGCGAGCACTCGGACCGGCTGTGGAAGCAGCTCGTGCTCGTCCCGGACGCCGGCACCACAGGTCGGGACGGTCGGTCGTGGCGCGAGCTCGCCGTCGTCCTGGCGCTCGCGGTCGGCGCCGGCGTCGCGGTCAAGCTCGCGTCCGAGGTCATCGGCGACGAGACGGTCCTGATGCGCAACGTCAGTCTGCTGGTCCTCCCGTTCCTCGCGGGCTACTTCGCCTGGAAGCGCCGCCTCACGTGGGGCGTGGGCGTGATGCTCCTGGTCCCGTTCGCCGTGCTCGCGGTCGTGCTCAACGTCTACCCGTTCGAGGCCGACGGCTCGACCCTGCTCCTCGCCGCCCTGCACGCCCCCGTCGTCCTGTGGGCGCTCGTAGGGATCGCGTACGTCGGCGGGCGCTGGCGCTCGGACAGCGGACGCATGGACTTCGCCCGGTTCACGGGCGAGCTCGCGATCTACTTCACGCTCCTGGCCCTGGGCGGCGGCGTCCTGCTCGGCCTCACGTTCGGGACCCTGAACCTCGTGGGGATCGACCCCGAGCCGTTCTTCGAGGGCTGGGTCCTGCCCTTCGCCGTGCCCGGGGCGCTCGTCGTCGCGGCCTGGCTCGTCGAGGCCAAGCAGAACGTCGTGGAGAACATCGCCCCCGTCCTGACCCGCGTGTTCACCCCGCTGACGATCGTCATGCTGCTGGTCCTGTTCGTGGTCCTCGCGACCGCTGGCTCCCTGCTCGACACCGACCGCGGGCTCCTCATCCTCATGGACGCGATCCTGGTCCTCGTCCTGTGCCTGCTGCTCTACTCGGTCTCCGCACGCGACCCGCTCTCGCCGCCCCACCTGTTCGACGCGCTCCTGCTCGCCCTGGTCGTCGCGGCGTTCGCGGTCGACGCGGTCGCCCTCACCGCGATGCTGACCCGCATCGCCGAGTTCGGGTTCAGCCCCAACAAGGTCGCGGCACTGGGGCTCAACCTCCTGCTGCTCGTGCACCTCGTGGGGTCTGCCCTGCTCCTGACCGGATTCCTGCGCGGACGGCGCCCGTTCGCCGCCCTCGGGCGCTGGCAGACGCAGTTCCTGCCGGTGTACGCCGTGTGGGCGGCGGTCGTGGTCGTGGTGTTCCCGCCGGTCTTCGGGTTCGTCTGACCGGTGCCCCGACGGCGCAGGGCGACCCC
>NZ_JBHUAD010000016.1:0-32387 GCF_042789955.1 Oerskovia sp. NPDC056781 | reverse complement strand
GGATCAACGCGTCGCCCTGGCCGCCGCCGCCGCACAGCGCGGCGGCGCCCACGCCGCCCCCGCGGCGCTGGAGGGCGAGGGCCAGGTGCAGGGCCAGGCGGGCGCCCGAGGCGCCGACCGGGTGGCCCAGAGCGATCGCGCCGCCGTCGGCGTTGACGACCACGGGGTCGATCCCGAGGTCGGCGACCGACTGGAGCGCGACGGCCGCGAAGGCCTCGTTGATCTCGACGAGGTCGAGCTCGTCGGCCTTCATGCCCTCGCGCTCGAGCGCACGGGTGATCGCACGCGCAGGCTGGGAGTGCAACGAGTTGTCGGGGCCCGCGACCTGGCCGGCGGACCCGATCTCGGCGAGCCAGGTGAGGCCGCGCGAGACCGCGAACGCCTTGCTGACGACGACGACCGCCGCGGCGCCGTCGGACAGCGGGGACGACGAACCGGCCGTGATGGTGCCGTCCTTCACGAACGCGGGACGCAGGCCCGCGAGGGCCTCGACCGTGGTGCCGGGACGGATGCCCTCGTCCTCGGCGACGACGACGGGCTCGCCCTTGCGCTGCTGGACCGTGACGGGCGCGATCTCCTCGGTCAGGCGACCCTCGGCGCGGGCCGCGGCGGCGAGGGCGTGCGAGCGGGCCGCGTACGCGTCCTGCTCGGCGCGGCCGATGCCGCGCGTCGCGCACCCGCGGTCGGTGGCCTCGCCCATGATCTGGCCGTCGAACGGGTCGCGCAGGCCGTCGTGCGTGAGCGAGTCCGCCATGGTCACGTCGCCGAAGGCGAAGCCCTTGCGCGACCCCAGCACGAGGTGCGGCGCGTTCGTCATGGACTCCTGGCCGCCCGCGACCACGACCGACGCCTCGCCCGTGCGGATCAGGCGTGCCGCGTCGATGATCGCGGTCAGGCCCGACAGGCACAGCTTGTTGATCGTGACGGTCGGTACGTCCCAGCCGATCCCGGCCGCGATCGCTGCCTGGCGGGCCGGGCCCTGACCGCCGCCCGCCTGGATGACCTGGCCCATGATGACGGCGTCGACGTCGGTCGCCTCGATCCCGGCGGCGTCGAGCGCGCCGTGGATCGCGTGCGCGCCCAGCTCGTTCGCGGACAGCGACGCGAGCGCGCCCTGGAAGCGCGTGAACGGCGTGCGCGCGCCGTGCAGGAGGACGGGGACGTGGGCGTCGTTGCTCATGAGGTGCTCCGTGGGAAGGGTTGTGGCCCGGCGCCGCGTGTCAGGTGGTACGAGGAGGTGCCAAGGGGAAGCTGGCTGCGGCGCCGGGTGGTCTGTGGGCGAGCGACCGTGGGGCGGCTCGCGAGAGGTGCGGCGCTCCCGGTACGGGGGAGCGCCGCCGGTGAGGGGCTACGCGAACGCGGAGACGCCCGTGATGTCGCGGCCCACGATGAGTGCCTGCACGCTCTCGGTGCCTTCGTAGGTGTGCAGGGCCTCGACGTCCGCGAAGTGCCGCGCGACGCGGTTCGCGAGCAGGATGCCGTTGCCGCCGAGCATGTCGCGCGCGCTCGCCGCGATCTCGCGTGCGCCGCGCGTGCACGTGTACTTGGCGATTGACGCCTGCGGGCCGCTCAGCGTGCCCGCCTCGTCGAGGCGCGTCATCTGCGCGACGAGGAGCTGCATCTGGGTGAGGGTCGAGAGCATGCGGGTCAGGCGCTCCTGGACCATCTGGTTGGCGGCCAGCGGGCGCCCGAACTGGACGCGCTGCTTCGCGTAGGCGACGGCCGTCTCGTAGCACGCGGTCGCGTGCCCGACGGCGGACCACGCGACCCCGAGACGCGTCGCCTGGAGCACCCGGCCGGTGTCCTTGAACGACCGACCGCCCGGGAGCATGGCCGAGGCCGGGACGAACACGTCGGTCAGGACGATGTGAGCCTGCCAGATCGCGCGCAGCGAGACCTTGCCCTCGATGGTCGTGGCCGCGTAGCCCGGGGTGTCCTGGGGGACGAGGAACCCGTGGACCTGGTTGTCGCCGTCGTCGCCGACGAGACGCGCCCAGAGGACGGTGACGTCACCGCACGACCCGAAGCCGATCCACTTCTTCTCGCCGTCGATCACGTAGCCCTCGACGCCGTCGCGGGTCTCGCGGCGGGCCGTGGTCTCGAGCGAGACCGAGTCGGAGCCGTGCGTGGGCTCGGTCAGGGCGAACGCGCCGAGCTTCTCGCCGCGTGCGAGGGGGCCGAGCCACTCGGCCTTCTGCTCGTCCGAGCCGAGGAGCTGGATCGAGCGGAGCGCGAGGCCGCCCTGGACGCCGCAGATCGTGGCGACCGAGCCGTCACCGCGCGACATCTCCATCTCGGCGAGGCCCGCTCCCATGAGGCTGATCGGGGGGGAGCCGGGGACGTCGACGCCGTCGCGCAGGAAGTCGAGCTCACCCATGCGCTTGGCGAGGCCGAACGGGACCTCTGCGCGCTCCCAGTACCCGTCGATCACGGGCAGGACCTCGTCCTGGACGAACGTGCGGACCCGCTGCTGGAGGTCGCGGTCGGCGGGGGTCGCGTCCGAGAACGCGCCGGCGTAGTCGACGTCGAGGGGCTGCGACAGGTCGTAGTCCGGCTCGGTCACGTTGCGGCGGACGGGGTTCTCGATCGTCATGGGGGTGCTCCCGGGCTCGGGCCGGACGTCGGTGTCGGGCGATGCTCCCATGGTGCTTGATATCGCGTCTCAGGTCAAGAGACGGGGTATCAAAGGGGTGTCCTTGACCTGTCCGGCAGGGAGGTATAACGTCAGCGTTACTTGTTATACAACCTCTCGTCGTCGGCTACGGTGCCGACGACCGGTCGCAGACGAAGGAGTTCTCGTGACTGAAGTACGAACGGCCGGCGCGCAACGCAGCGCCCAGGACCTGACCCCCTCCGGGGGAGTCCCGCTCACCGGACGCAAGGCGGTGGCGCTCGTCGCGGTCCTGCTGCTGGGCGTCCTGGCCTTCCAGCTCAACGCGAGCATGGTGACCCCGGCGCTCCCGCACATGGCGGTCGAGCTCGGTGTCTCGGCGAGCCAGATCGCGCAGGTGTCCTCGCTCTTCTTCCTCGCCGGCTCGGTCGCCGGGATGGTCCTGGCGCGATGGGCCGACTTCATCGGTCGGCGGCGCGTGCTCGTCATCGTCCTGTGCGTGCTGGCCGTGGGCACGCTGCTGTGCCTGTTCGCCCCGAGCCTTCCCGTCCTCCTCGTCGGGCGCGTCCTGCAGGGCGCCTCGGCCGCGACGTTCCAGCTCGCCTACGTGATCCTCAGCGAGGCGATGGCCGTGAAGGTCTTCGGCGTCACGCTCGGCATCATCACCGCGGTCAACGGGGGCGTCGGAGGCATCGACGGCTGGGTCGGCGGGCTGCTGACCGACGCCTACGGCTACCGGTCGATCTTCCTCGTGGTGCTCGTCGTGGGCCTCGTGGGCCTCGTCGGTGTCCTGGCCGTGGTGCCCAAGGTCGACCCGCCGCGTGCCGAGAAGGGGTCGATGGACTGGGCCGGCGCCGCCGCGCTGTCCGTCGGTCTGATCGGCATGACGTACTTCGTCTCGCAGGGGTCGGCGCTCGGTTGGCTGTCGCCCGTGGCGCTCGCGTTCCTGGCGGTCACCGCGGTCGCGCTCGGCGTCTTCTGGCGCCTCGAGAAGCGCCACGCATCCCCGCTCATCGCGGTGCAGCACCTGCGCTCGCGCCAGGTCTGGCCGCTGATCGCGACGACGACGCTCGCGCTCGCGGGGATCTTCGCGGTGATCAACTTCAGCGTCGTCCTCCTGAGCCAGGGCGGTGCGCCCGGCTTCGAGATGACCGCTTCCCGCTCGGCCCTGGTCTACCTCATGCCGGCTGCGCTCATCGGGGTCGTGACCGCGCCCGTGGCGGGCTGGCTAGCAGGACGCTTCGGGTGGATCAAGGTGCTGCGCGTCGGGATGACCATCAGCCTCGTGGTGCTCGCGGTCGTCGCGACGCTGACCTTCAACCCGTGGGTCGTCGCCGCGATGGTCGCCGTCCTGGGCGTCAGCTACAACGGACTGGTCCTGACGACCGTCAACGGGTTGGGAGTCCTCCTCTCGCCGCGGGAGGCCCCGTCCGCGCTCCCCGGGCTGAACGGTGCCTCCTTCGGACTCGGAGCGAGCATCGGCATCGGCGTCGTCGCCCCCTTCATCGCACGCGGCACGAGCGCCGGCTACACGACCGGCCTGTGGATCTCGGTCGGCATCACGGCCCTCGCGCTGGTCGCGTCGTGGTTCATCGCCCCGCGCCCCGAGGCGGACGCACCCGCATGATCGTCCGCACCGCGTCCCGCCACGTCCCCGACCCCTCGACCCCCCGACCGGAGAACTCATGAACCCCCCCCGCCAACCCCTCTACCTGGACTGCGACACGGGCGTCGACGACACCCTCGCCCTGGCCTATCTGCTCGCCTCGCCGGAGATCGACCTCGTGGGCGTCGGCACCGTGAGCGGGAACGTCGCCGCGGCCCAGGCCGCCCGCAACACGCTCGACCTCCTGGACCTCGCCGGTCGTCCGGACGTCCCCGTCGCGCTCGGCGCCCACGACCGGCTGACGAGCACCTACGGCGGAGGGGTCCCGCACATCCACGGGCACAACGGGGTCGGCGACGTCGACCTCCCGCCGTCGCAGCGCCAGGTCGAGGGGCAGGACGCCGCCGCCTTCCTCGTGGACCTGGCCCGGGCGCACGAGGGCCGTCTCCGGATCGTCGCCGTCGGCCCGCTGACCAACCTGGCGAGGGCTCTCGAGCTCGAGCCGGCGCTGCCGGGCATGGTGCGCGAGGTGACGATCATGGGTGGGGCCGCGCTGGTCCCCGGGAACGTCAGTGCGGTGGCCGAGGCGAACGTCGCGGGGGACCCCGAGGCCGCGGCCCTCGTGCTCTCGGCACCGTGGGACGTCACGCTCGTGCCGCTGGACGTCACCATGGAGAACACCTTCGAGGAGGAGCACCGGCAGGCTCTGCTCACGTCGGGCGACCCGTTCGTGGAGACCGTCGGACGCATCCTCGACGTCTACTTCGACTTCCACGTCCCCGAGCTCGGTCGGCGCGCGTCCGCCCTGCACGACCCGCTCGCGGCGGCCGTCGCCGTCGGAGGTGTGGTTGCGTCGTCGGCCCCTCGCGTGCCCGTCGTGGTCGACGCGACCGGCGGGCCCGGCCGCGGGCAGACCCTCTGCGACCTGCGCGGACAACGGCTCGGCCAGGTCGACCACCCGGGAGCACGGGTCCGGGTCGTGCTCTCGACGAGCGAGCCGCTCGCCCCGCACCTCGTCGACCGACTGCTCCAGCACGCGAGCGTGTCCGCCTGAGCGCACGGCACCACGTGCGTGCGTGGCCCTGCGGGGCCGCGCACGCACGGGCCGGTACCCCCGCACGGGCTCGGCACGTCCGCGCACCACTAACCTGGCGAGGACGCCGACTCCTGCCGCTGGAAGGACACCATGACCACGACCGACACCCCCGAGGCCTTCGCGCGACCGGTCACGGCGGCTCCCGGACAACCTCTTCGCGTCGCGGTCTACTCACGGCTCGCGGACGCCATCCGGTCCTCCGAGTTCACGCTCGGCTCGCTGCTGCCGAGCGAGACCGAGCTCGGGACGATGCTCGGCGTGAGCCGGACCGTCGTCCGGGAGGCCCTCATGCTGCTCGAGGAGGACGGCCTGATCGTGACGCGCCGAGGTGTCGGACGGACGGTCGTCAACAGGCTGCCGAGCGTCGGGCTGGAGCGTCTGCGGACCTTCGAGCAGGTCCTGTCGACGTTCGACGAACCCGTGCGCATCGCGACCCACGAGTTCGGGCTCCAGCCCACGACCGACTTCACGTCGCGAAAGCTGGACGTGGACGCCGCGGCGAACATGTGGTTCCGGGAGTCGGTCGCCTATCGAGGAACCGACCCGGTCGCGATCATCCAGGAGCACCTCCCGGCCGGCCGCTACCTCTCCGACGTGTCCAGAGAGCTCGCGGCGCGCGTCGAGGGCTACGCCGAGCGGGAGGGCACGTTGCTGCGGCTCATGGTCGCGGACCTCGGCCCCGTCTTCGAAGCGGCTGAGTGCGACGTCGCGGTCGGGACGGTCGGGGCCACCCGAGGGCAGCTCCTCGGCCTCAAGGCCAAGGACCCCGTGCTCGTCCTGACCCAGACCGCCCAGCTCTCGGGCACCCCCGCCTATCTCGCCAAGGTCGTCGTGTCGCCGGCGGCGGGGCCGCTCGCGATCGTCCAGACGTCCACCGCCTGACCCCCACCCTTCGAAGGAGCTCTCGTGCCGACCGCACCCGCGTTGCCCCGGATCCTCGTCCTCGGCAGCATCAACCACGACGTCACGGCACGTACCGACCGTCTCCCCGGGCCCGGGGAGACGGTCGGCGGCGGCGTGCTGTCCGCCCAGCCAGGAGGCAAGGGCGCGAACCAGGCCGTCGCGGCGGCCCGGCTCGGGGCGCCCACCCGCATGGTCGGGGCGGTCGGCACGGACGACGCCGGCCAGGGACTCGTCACGGCGCTCGCGGAGGCAGGGGTGGGGACCGACGACGTCGCGCACGTCAGCGCCCCCACGGGGACGGCGCTCATCGTGGTCGACGCCGCGGGGGAGAACCAGATCGCGGTCTGCGCGGGAGCCAACGGCGACGTCCGCCTGCCGTCGTCGGGGTTCGGCGGTTCCGACGTCCTCCTCGCACAGCTCGAGATCCCGCTCGACGTCGTCGTCGCAGCTGCGAGGGCCTTCCCCGGTTACGTCGCGCTCAACGCCGCGCCGGCGCGCACCCTGCCCAGCGAGCTGATCGCCCGTGCGGACCTCGTCATCGTCAACGAGACCGAGTACGCGGCGATGCCGGAGGTGGCGTCGGCGCGGCGGGTGGTGGTCACCTACGGCGGCGACGGGGCGGCCCTGGTCGAGCACGGGGTGGAGACGCTCCGGGTGCCGGCCTACCGCACCGAGGTCGTGAACAGCGTCGGGGCGGGGGACGCCTTCTGCGCCGCCCTGACCCTCTCCCTCGCTGCGGGCCTGCCCACGGACCACTCGTTGCGTCTCGCGTCGGCCGTCGGGTCGGACGCCGTCTCGCACGAGGCGTCGCAGCCGCCCTTGAGGTCGTGGGACGACTACCGCCGCCGCACGTCCGCGGGGTGAGGTGTGCGCGCGGCGCAGGGCGCGCGAGCAGCCTCGGTCTCGCGTGGGTGGGACGTCAGCCCTGCGCGGCCGCGATGTTGACGAGCCAGCTCACACCGAACCGGTCGACGCACATGCCGAACGCGTCACCCCACGGCGCGACCTCGAGCGGCACGGTCACGTTGCCGCTCGACGACAGCTTGTCCCAGTAGCCGCGCAGCTCGGCGTCGTCGGCCTGCTCCCCGCTGAGCGACACCGAGATGCTGGAGCCCGACGAGTACTCCATCGAGCTCGGGGTGTCGGCGGCCATGAGCACCAGGCCGTTCGGCGCCTCGAGCTGGGAGTGCATGACCTTGTCCGCGTCGGCCGGGTCGTCCGCCGCCTGGAAGTCGGCGAACGTGCTGATCGTCAGCTCGCCGCCGAACACGTCGCGGTAGAACTCGATCGCTGCACGGGCGTCGTCCCGGAAGTTCAGGTACGGGTTGAGTCGAGTCGTCATGGTGTCGCCTTCTCCGTCGCAATCGTCCGCGTTGCCGCGTCGTCCCCGGCTACGGCCTGCCATCGGGCCTGGACGGCCCGGACGTGGTGCGCCCCGCGCGAGCAGGGGCGCACCTTCGAGTATCCGCCCGGACCACCGGGACGCAAGAGGTGGCGCGTCGGGCCTGATCAGGCCTGCCCGCTGGGCGTGGCGGTGGGAGACGCGGTAGCGGAGGTGCCCGCGAGGAGCAGGGCCTTCGAGCGCCGGTCGATGCGCCACCACACGAAGAACCCCACGAGCGTGAACGCCCCGTAGAACACGTACATGAACGCCGACGCGTAGAACCCGGCGTCGATCAGCAGGGGCACGCCCACGACGTCGACCGCGACCCAGATCAGCCAGAACTCGACCCAGCCCTTGGCCATGCCGTACGTCGCGAGCAGCGAGCCCATGAAGATCCACGCGTCGGCCCACACGGGCTCGTACGACTCCAGGGCGCGGAAGATCGGGGTCAGGAGCGCTGTCCCGGCCACGAGCGCGACGACCAGGAAGGCACGCTGTCGCCACGAGGCCCAGCGCGGCTCGACCGCCACGCCGTGGCTGTCGGCGTCCGCGTCGCCGAGGCGGTCGCGCGTCCGGCGCCACTGCACCCACCCGTACACCGACACGACGACGAACATGACCTGCCGCCCGGCCTGGCCGAGCAGGTTGACGGGGTTGGGCGTCGCGAACACGGCCCCGAGGAACACCGTGAGCAGCAGGAGGTTCCCGACGATCCCCACGGGCCACGCCCAGATCTTGCGGCGCATGCCGCCGAGCGCGGACGCCAGCCCGAACCCGTTGCCCACGATCTCGCGCCACAGCAGGTGCTGGTCGCCGATCGTGAGCTGCGCGTCGAAGAGCGCGTGGATCAGGTCCATGGGGTGTTTCCTCGTCGTCCCGGGCGCGACGGCTCCGGGGTGAGGGCGGGCGGCGGGTCGGGGCCCTGTCCGGGCGGCCCGACGGCGTCGCGCACCACGACGGACCGGTCCCGTCGGTCTCGATGGGGCTCGACGGATCGTCGTGCCCGACCAGGCCGGGACGGCCGCGCCGCACGTGCTTCCTCCCATCCGGACTTTCACCGTCGGTCCTGGAGTTCCACCAGGTCAACCGCGCGTGGGCGCGGGTCGCGGACTGTCACCGCCGGCTCGGAATTGCACCGACCCCGGAGCACGTTCGTGCGTACTGCTTGCTGTGTGCTGCAACCTCTGATGCTACTCGCGCATTCCCGGGGCCTTCGCGGGGGCTCGGGCGGTCCGGTCGGGCGGGCGGCTACCTCTCGTCGGCGAGCGCGTCGCGCACGGCCCGAGCGACGTCGTCGGGGTCGGTGTCCGCGTCGAGCACGGTCACGACGACGCGCCGGGCGGGCGTGACGGCACCCGGCGCCCGCACGGGTGACGGGGACGCCGTGGCGGGCTCCGCCGTCGGGCCGACGGGGTTGCGGGCCGCGCGGCGCAGGTCCGCGAACGCCTCCTCGAGCTCGGGGCGCAGGTCCTGGTCGGGGTCGCGCAGCCAGCGGCGCAGGATCGCGTTGTGCACCGCGACGACGGATGCCGCGAACGCGACCGACGCGGTCGAGTTGCGGGTGTCCGCGGGCAGCGAGTCGCGCAGGTAGGACGTGAACGCGCGCTCGTAGCGGTGCGTCGTCACGAGCTCGCGGTCGCGCAGCGCGGGCACGTCCTGCAGGAGGCGGTGCCGCGCGACCGACGTCTCGCGCTGACCCACGTGGTGGTCGAACACGAGCCGCGCCGCCCGGCACACCTCGACGTACGGGTCGACGTTCTCGAGCTCCTCGGGGCTCACGCCGCGTGCCGCGGGACGGGTCTCGCCGAGCAGGACCACGACCGCGTCCAGCAGCAGCTCGTGGTCCGCGAAGACCACGTCCTCCTTGGAGCGGAAACGGCGGAAGAAGGTGGCCCGGCTGATCTGCGCGGCGTCGGCGATGTCCTCGACGGTCGTCTGCTCGTAGCCCTTGCGGGTGAACAGCTCGATCGCCGCGTCCACCGCCTGCGCGTGCGTGTTGCTTCGTGCGGCACTCATGGACGGGACGCTACACGGCGCGCGCGGCAGGGGAGGAGCGGCGAGGGACGGTGGGCGTGCTGCGTTCGTCAGGTGGGCGGCGGGAGGTCAGCGCGCGGGAGGCCCGACGGCGTCGCTACAGTGACGAGAGAGGCGGCGGCAGGCGGGGACGACCGAGAGGCGACGCGGATGACGGACGGCGACGAGGCCGGGACGGGCAGGCCCGACGAGGGACGCGTCGAGGGCGGTGAGGGCGCGGCGCGCTCGTGGAAGAGCGTCGACCACCACGCCCAGCGGGACGCCCTGAGCGACCGGTTCGCTCGCGGCGGCCCCGCGGACTTCCTGTACGGGGCCGTGGTCTCGGGGTTCATGCTCGCGGTCTCCAGCACGCACGACGCGTCGAGCGACTTCGTGATCCTCGCGGTCGCGGGCGTGCTCGTCGGGTACTGGGCCGCGCACGTGTACGTGTCGGCGATCGGCGGCCGCTTCCGCGACTCCGACCACACCATCGCCGAGCGGCTGAGGCTCGCGTCGTCGGAAGAGGTGTGGGTGCTGATCGGCGGGGTGCCGGCGCTCGTGGTCTTCCTGGTGGGGAGGCTGTTCGGGCTGGGCGTCACGGACTCCGCGTTGATCGCGCTGTGGTTCACCGTGCTGATGCTGGGGGTGGTCGGTCACCTCGCGGCGCACCGGGCGGGGGTGCGGGGCTGGGCGCTGACCGCGGAGACTGCCGTCGCGGCGGCGTTCGGGCTGGTCATCATCGGGCTGAAGACGCTGCTCCACTGAGGTGCACTGAGTGCGCTGAGTGCGCTGAGCTCCGGTGGCCGAGGTAGACCCGTACGCGCGAGATAGACCTCCCCGGGGTCTACCTCGGCCGCACGGGTCTACCTCGGCGGGTGGTAGGCCCGTCGACGTGACCCGTCGAGGAGACCGGGCGGCCGCTAGCCCCTGGCCCGCACCAGCTCACCGCACGCCAGCTCGACCGTGAGCGTGTTCCCGGGCGGCGCGAGCGGGCACGCCCACGCCGGGTCGTACGCGCACGACGGGTTGTACGCGAAGTTGAGGTCGACGACCAGGGGCGCGTCGCCGTCGGGCCCCTGACGGGACGACGCGGACCCCAGGTCCGCACCCTTGATCGTGTCCAGCAGGTAGCGCCCGCCGCCGTACGTCGCGGGCGAGGGGTCCTTGACCGGCACGAACAGCCCGCCGCCGTACGACCGCAGCGCCCACACGTCGAGCGACCCCAGGCCCGGGAGGTCGAGGCGCCCGACGCGCTCGAACGGCACCACGCCGTCGGTGCCCGTGGGGACGTCGAGGCGGGCGGCGTCGGAGGTGCCGCGCGCAGGGTCGTTGACGAGCGGCACCTCGAAGCGCAGCGCGGCGTCGTAGGGACCGACCGGGACCCCGGTGAAGCCGGGCCGGTCCTCGGGCAGGATCGGTGACGCCGGGTGCTCGGCCAGGAGGTCGTCGCGCGACGCGACCCAGTACTCGTGCGCGGCCGCGGGGTCGTCGACCGCCAGGTCGCGGACGTGCGCGTACAGGTGCTGGACGCGGCGGCGCCAGTCGACGACGTGCAGCTCGGTGATCATCTGGCCAGGGTGCCAGCCGGGGCGCGCTCCGGCACCCTGTCGAAGGGGACGGGTCTCAGCGGTCGCTGCGACTCCGGATCGGAACAGCAGAAGCAAGGGCCGTCCGACGCAGGACAGGCGAGGCGCTCAGCGCGAGACCTGCCATCGCCGACTCGTCCCGAGTCTGCGGGAAGCCACGACCGATGCGAGGGCAAGGACCACCACTGCCGCATTGGCTGTGAGGGTGCCCGCCCAGGTCGTCGGCGGGATGCCGAGAGTGAAGCTGGCGGCGTTGAACACCGTGTGGCTGAGGATGCACAGGAACACCCCGTTCCTGCCCGACACCCTGAAGATCGCGCCGTAGAGGAAGCGGAACGCCATGATCTGGACCGCGAACATCCAGAAGTCGATCAGGCCGGACTCGTGGTTCGTGCCGGGGATGAAGAAGAGCGGCACGTGCCACAGGAGCCAGACGACCCCGACCACCAGCGAGGACGTGACGAATCCCCACCGTCGGGCGAGCCCGGGCTGCAGCGCGGTCATCCAGCCGGCCTCCTCCATGCCGCCGATGACGAGATTGCCCGGCAGCGACAGGAAGAACATGAACCACGGAACCGCATGCGCGGAAGGACCGGAGACCAACAGGTGGAGCGAGAAGTACACCGCGAGCGCCGAGAAGGCGAACAGGTACCCCGCGGGGCGGCCCCGGGCGGAGAACACGCCCCTCACCCACTCCCAGAGACCCGAGACCTTGCGGTTCGCTCGCAGGACGACGTAGGAGGCGATCGCGGGCGAAAGGATGTAAATCGAGAACGGCACGTTCGCCAGGAGCTCAGGAACCGTCGTGACGACGTTGTGCACCTCGTAGCCGAAGCGGGCCGCCACGATCAGCCCACCGGAGAGCCCATAGGCGATCAGAAAAGTGAGCGCCATGAACTGCCGAGCGATCCGTGCGTCCGTCACCCCGCAACGATATGGCCCGTACCACCGTGCTCCTGGCGGCCCTGGCGGCCCTGGCGGCCCTGGCGGCCCTGGCGGCCCCGGCGGCCCGGCCTAGAAGGTCGGGAAGACCCTCAGCCATCCGAATGCGTAGCGGAACGGGGAGCTCACCCCGGCCCACAGCGCGCGCCACGCCCCTTCACGACCACGGACTGCGCGGACGACGTCGACGACCACCGCGGCCATCAGACCGAGGGCGAACAGGCCGGCGAACGTCCACACGACGGCGTCCGGGAGGTCGAGGAAGACGGCGACGATCGCCGCGACCGCGGTCGGCAGGCCGACCAGCACACCCACGAACGACGACACCGACCCCGTCGTGCGGGGCTCGTCGGGCTCCGCGCGGTTCGTCCTGGCCATCGTCGTCTGCCCCTGGCCCCGGGGCGGCGCCACGGAGCACAGCCTAGGGGAGCGGCCCGCTGCTGAGCGGCGCCCGGCTGCGGGCGGCTGCTCAGTGGTGCAGCCGGTAGAACCGGAAGAAGCTGAACCCCTCGATGGGCAGCACCTCGACGCGCTCGAACCCGGCGTCGAGCGCGTACCGCTCGAGCGTCGCGGGCCGCATGACCGTGCCCGTGCCGACCGACGGCGAGGAAGACAGCCCGTCCGGCAGGCACACGAACTGGCTGAAGCCGTACATGAGCCGCTCCACCTCGTCTCCTGGCGCGGCGAACTCCTCGGCGACGGCCTCGTCCATGACGACCACGGCGCCGTCGGGCAGGACGGCGCGCCGGACCGCGGACAGGACCTCGACCGGGCGCGGCATGTCGTGCATGCACTCGAACGCGAAGGCAGCGTCGAGCGGCACGTCCGCGGGCAGGGTCGCGGCGTCCGCGGCGTGGAACGCCACACGGTCCGCGACGCCCGCGGCCTGCGCGTTCGCGCGGGCCATGTCGATCGACGGGCCGTCGACGTCGTACCCGTCGAACCGGGCCTGCGGGTAGGCGCGCGCGAGCGCGACCGTCGACCACCCCGCCCCGCAGCCCACGTCCGCGACGCGGGCGGTGGGCCGCGACAGCACCGCGTGCAGGTCCGGCGCCCGACCGAGCGCCCCCGCCAGCTCGTGCTCGAACCACGGCCGGTTGAGGTCCGCCTGGGCCTCGCGCGCGTCGGCGCCGAGGCGCCCCCACGACACCCCGCCACCGTCGCGGTACGCGTCGAGGAGCTCGTCGAACGTGCGCCCCACGGCCGCGAACAGTCGCGGCAGCGGCGCCAGGTACGCGAGGCTGTGCTCGTCCGTCAGCACCTCGGCGGGGCCGGGCGGCAGGGCGTAGCGTCGTCGGGCGTCTTCCGGCACGCCCGACGACGAGGCGTCGCCCTCCGCAGGGCCGCGCGCGTCGGGCGCCGCGAGCGCGAGGATCCCCGCGACCGCCTGGCCTTCCAGCCACTCGCGCGCGTACCGCTCCTGCGTCCCCGTCCGGGCCGCGAGCTCGGCCGAGGTCGCGGGGCCGTCGGCCGCGAGCGACCGGTACCAGCCCAGCCGGTCGCCGAGGTACACCGAGAAGACGTCGAGGGCGCCGAGCGCCGACGCGAACAACCGCTCGGCGAACTCGTCGGCTCCCGGCCCCTCGCCCGTCGGGCCGCCGGGGCCGCCGGGGCCGCCGGGGCTGCCAGGTTCGCTGGCCGGGACCTGCGGTGTCGTGGACATGACTGCTCCGTCCGTCGAGGACCCGGCGCTCGCGGTCGTCGTCGACGCGCGGACGCACGGACCACCTCCAGCGTAAATCCGTTGCGCCCCCGTGGGAGCATGCACAGCATGCTGGTCACCTTCACGACGACCGCCGGTTCGCCGGCCGGGTCCGTCGAGCACGGAGCCCTTCTGGACGCGACCGACCTCGGGTACCTGCTGCACAAGCATCCGGCGCGGGCCCAGTCGTTCGACCTGCCCGTCGGCACCGCGCACGTCTTCTACCCCGAGGCCGACGCCGCCCGTTGCACGGTCGCGTTGCTGCTCGAGGTCGACCCCGTGGGGATCGTGCGCAACAAGCGGTTCGGCGGGCGCGACGCCTTCTCCCTGGCCCAGTACGTCAACGACCGCCCCTACGCCGCTTCCTCGATGCTCGCGGTCGCGCTCGGCGCCGTGTTCCGCACCGCGATGACCGGACGCTGCGACGCCCGGCAGGCGCTCGCGGACGGCCCGGTCCCGCTCGAGATCCACGTCCCCGCGCTGCCCTGCCGCGGTGGTGCACGGCTCGCCGAGCGCCTTTTCGAGCCCCTGGGCTGGACGGTCGAGGCGACGCCCGAGCCGCTCGACCCGACCGTGCCCGAGTGGGGCGACTCGCGCTACGTCGACCTGCGCCTGAGCGGTACGGTGCGCCTCGCCGACGCCCTGCACCACCTCTACGTCCTGCTGCCCGTGCTCGACGACGTCAAGCACTACTGGGTCACTGGCGACGAGGTCGACAAGCTGCTGCGCGCCGGCGCGGGGTGGCTCGCCGAGCACCCCGAGCGGGATCAGATCATGCGCCGCTACCTCGCGCACCAGCGCCGGTACGTCGAGGACGCGACCGACCGGCTCGTGACGCTCGACGGCGGCGCGCCACCAGAGGACGGCACCGCCGAGGGGGACGTCCCGGAGACGGGGAGCGACGCCGTCGGGACCGCGGCGCCCACGCTCGCCCGGCAGCGCGCCGAGGCCGTGCTCTCGGCGCTGCACGAGGTCGGGGCGAGCAGCGTCGTCGACCTCGGGTGCGGCGAGGGAGCGCTCCTGCGCCTGCTCGCCGCCGACCGCCGCTTCACGCGCGTGCTCGGCACCGACGTCGCCGCGCGCGAGCTCGAGAAGGCTGCGACCCGCCTGCGCCTGGAGGACGCGAGCGACGCCGAGCGCGAGCGCGTGAGGCTCGTGCAGTCCTCGCTCACGTACCGCGACGAGCGGATCGCGGGCTTCGACGCCGCGGTGCTCATGGAGGTGATCGAGCACGTCGACCCGCCGCGCCTGGGCGCGCTCGAAAGGGTCGTGTTCGCCGAGGCGCGGCCGGGGACGGTCGTCGTCACGACGCCCAACGTCGAGTACAACGCGCTGTACCCGTCGCTCGAGGAACACGGGCACCGGCACGCCGACCACCGCTTCGAGTGGACGCGCGCCGAGCTCCAGGCCTGGGCCGACGGCGTCGCGCACCGCCACGGGTACGCCGTGACGTTCCGCGACGTCGGGCCGCAGGACGTGGGGCCGGGAGCGCTCGGGGCGCCGACCCAGATGGCGCTGTTCACGCGATCGACGGAGGCAGGGGCATGACCGAGCAGCGCGTGGCCAGCGGGGAACCGCGCGTCCTGACCGTCCCCGAGCTCTCGCTCGTGGTGCTCGTCGGGGTGTCAGGGTCCGGGAAGTCGACGTTCGCGCGCGAGCGCTTCGGCCCCTTCGAGGCCGTCTCGTCGGACTTCTGCCGGGGACTCGTCTCGGGGGACGTCAACGACCAGTCGGCCACGGCCGCGGCGTTCGAGGTGCTCGAGACGATCGTGAGCAAGCGCCTGGAGGCCGGGCACCTGACGGTCGTCGACGCGACCAACGTCCAGTCCGCGGCGCGCAAGAACCTCGTCGCGCTCGCGCGGGCGCACGACGTCCTGCCCGTCGCGATCGTGCTCGACGTGCCCGAGTCCGTCGCGATCGCGCGCAACCGGTCCCGCCCCGACCGCGACTTCGGCGACCACGTCGTGAGGCGCCAGCGCCAGGCGCTGCGGTCGTCGCTCAAGGCGCTGAGCCGTGAGGGCTTCCGCAAGGTCCACGTGCTGCGCGGCGTCGACGAGATCGAGCACGCAACGTTCTCCCGCGAGCCGCTGCTCAACGACCTGCGCGCCGAGACCGGGCCGTTCGACGCGATCGGCGACGTGCACGGCTGCCGTGCCGAGCTCGAGACCCTGCTCGCCGAGCTCGGCTACGTGATCGAGCGCGACGACGCCGGCCGCCCCGTCGACGCCGCGCACCCCGAGGGGCGCCGCGCGCTGTTCCTGGGCGACCTCGTCGACCGCGGGCCCGACTCGCCGGGTGTGCTGCGCCTCGTGATGGGCATGGTCCGGGCGGGGCACGCGCTCGCCGTCCCGGGAAACCACGAGCACAAGCTCGTGCGCGCGCTCTCGGGGCGCGACGTGACCGTCAGCCACGGGCTGGAGACGACGCTCGCGCAGCTCGCCGAGGAGCCCGAGGAGTTCCGCAAGGACGTCGAGACGTTCTGCCGCGACCTGGTCTCGCACCTCGTGCTCGACGGCGGCCGGCTCGTGGTCGCGCACGCGGGGCTCAAGGAGTCGTACCACGGGCGCGCGTCGGGCCGGGTGCGCAGCTTCGCGCTCTACGGCGACACGACGGGGGAGACCGACGAGTTCGGGCTGCCCGTGCGCTACCCGTGGGCGAACGAGTACCGCGGCCGGGCCATGGTGCTCTACGGGCACACGCCCACGCCCGAGGCCGAGTGGGTCAACAACACGATGTGCCTCGACACGGGCGTCGTGTTCGGCGGCAAGCTGTCGGCGCTGCGCTACCCGGAGAAGGAGCTCGTGTCGGTGCCCGCGGCCGAGGTCTACTACGAGCCCGCGCGCCCGTTCCTGCCGGACGCCGGTACCGCCGCGGCGGGGGCTGAAGGGGCGCGCCCGCAGCGCGACCCCGACGTCCTCGACGTGACCGACGTGCTCGGCCGGCGCTCGGTCGTCACGGGCACGCGCGGTCGCGTCACGATCCCCGAGGAGAACGCCGCCGGGGCGCTGGAGGTCATGAGCCGGTTCGCGACCGACCCGCGCGCGCTGCTGTACCTGCCGCCGACCATGAGCCCCGTCGCGACGTCGCATCGCCCCGGCTACCTCGAGCACCCCGAGGACGCGTTCGCGGCGTACGCGGGCGACGCCGTCGGGCAGGTCGTGTGCGAGGAGAAGCACATGGGCTCGCGTGCCGTGGTCCTCGTGTGCCGCGAGGCGTACGGGGCCTCGGCCCGGCGCTTCGGGGTCGACGTGCAGCCGGGCGGGCGCGGGGTCGCGCACACGCGCACGGGTCGCCCGCTCTTCTCCGGCCCGACGGCGCAGGCTCTCCTCGAGCACGTCGCGAAGGCCCTCGACGGGGCCGGGGTGTGGGACGAGCTGGGCGCCGACTGGGTCCTGCTCGACGCCGAGATCCTGCCCTGGTCCGCGAAGGCCGACCAGCTCATCCGCGACCAGTACGCGAGCGTCGGGGCCGCGGCCCGGGCCGTCATGCCCGCGGCGCTCGCGGCGCTCGACGCGGCCGTGGCCCGCGGCGTGGGCGTCGAGGACCTGCGGGAACGCACGGCCTCGCGGGCCGAGGACACCGATCGGTACACGCAGGCGTACCGGCGCTACCGCTGGCCCGTGGACGGCCTCGACGGTGTGCAGCTCGCGCCGTTCCAGGTGCTCGCGAGCGGGTCGAGCCTGGGGTCGGGGAGCGGCGCCGCTGCCCAGGTCGGTGCCACCTACGCGACCCGTGACCACCTGTGGCACCTGGGGATCGCCGACCGGCTCGTCGAGGCCGACCCCGTGCTCTTCCGTACGACGCGACGACTCGTGGTCGACCTCGACGACGACGCCTCGCGGGCCCGCGGCGTCCGGTGGTGGGAGGAGATGACCGACGCGGGTGGCGAGGGCATGGTCGTCAAGCCGCTCGCCAACCTGGTGCGCGGCCCCAAGGGGCTCGTCCAGCCGGGGCTCAAGGTCCGCGGCCGCGAGTACCTGCGGATCATCTACGGCCCCGAGTACACCCAGGCGCACCACCTGGAGCGGCTCCGGGTCCGGTCGCTGGGGCGCAAGCAGTCGCTCGCGCTGCGCGAGTACGCGCTGGGGCTCGAAGCCGTCGAGCGCGTGGTCGCGGGCGAGCCGCTGTGGCGGGTCCACGAGGCCGTCTTCGCGGTGCTGGCCCTCGAGTCGGAGCCGGTCGACCCGCGGCTCTAGCGACGTGTCAGAACGGGCATGACCTCGAGGTCACGCCCGTTCTGACAGGTGCGGTGGTCAGCCCAGCGTCGAGAACGAGCTCAGCGCGAGCGCCGAGAACAGCGCGATGGCCACGAGGACCGAGCCGGCGACGAGCCAGCCGTTCGCCCGCTCGGACGGGTCGGACGACGCGCCGGGGCGACGTTCCTGCGGGCGGGGCGCTCCGCCGTCGGGCCGCGTGGTGGGGGAGGAGCCCGCGGGGCGAGCCGACGAGCGCGCGCGGCGGGCCGTCGTGTCGTGGCCGCGGAGTGCGACGCGGATCGGCGTCGAGGTCGTGACCTGCGTGGTCATGGCTTCCTCCCCAGGAAAAGTTGGCCGCCCTCGCTGTCGCGGGGCGTGCCACCAGTCTCTTCGGGGCGGGGGTGCGGGCACATCGGCCCTCCGAACCATCCTCGGCGGGGGCCTCGTCCTCCCGGAGGATGACGGGCGCCCGTCGGATGGGGGACATCCCTTCCGGGACGCCCCTGAGCCGGGGGTCCGGGGTCAGCGTGGGGCGTTGCGCTGGTGGTCGATGCGCTGCAGGTAGCGGATCTCGCGGAAGCCTACCGCCACCGCGACGAGCAGCGGGAACCAGGCCCACGTGCGCCCTCTGAGCAGCGAGAACAGGCTCACGAGCCCCACGACGACGCACCCGAGCACTGTCAGCAGGCTCGCCCAGCGGATGTTCTTCATGCGGTCCTCGGCTTCTCGGTGGGGCTCGCTGGGGCGAGGGGTGAGGCGGGGGGCTGCGAGGAGGGCGCGAGCACGACGCCCTCGATGCTGCGGACCGCCATGCGCAGCGCGTCGCTGCGCGACGTGCAGTCCTCGGTCACGACCGACCACGCGTTGAACAGGGTCCACCACAGGGTGCGCTGGTCCCAAGAGATCGTGAGGGTCGGGTCGAACACGCCGTCCCGCTGCCCGCGCTCGAACAGGTCGCGCACGGGGGCCTCGGCGGCGTCGCTCTCCTGCCAGAACGCCTCGTCGTCGGCGAGCAGCGGGTCGGCGAACAGCAGCATGTACCAGGGGCCGAGGTCGAAGTACTCGACGACGAGGCGACGCAGGGCGGTCGCGGGACTGCCGTCGTCGAGCCGCGCCGCGAGGATCGCGGCGCGCGTGCGGTCGAGAGCCTCGGCGCCGACGGCTCGCATGAGGTCGGCGCGCTCGGGGAAGTAGCGGTGCAGCGTGCTGCGGCCGACCTGGGCGGCCTGGGCGACCTCGCCGAGGGACGCCGCCTGGTTCGAGCTGAACACCGAGACCGCGGCGTCGAGTATCGCGCGCCGTGTCCGGGCACGCGCGCCCGTGGCGGGGGCGTCGGACGGAGCGCCGGCGCTCGCCTCGCCCGGTGCGGCGGCGGTGTCGCTTGCTGTCACGTGCTCAGCGTAGCCGTCACACGATGGGACGGCTCTTGTCTAAAATGGGACACTCGTGTTCCACTGGAACATGGCCGACACCGATCCCGCGCCGACGACCCAGCAGACCCCGCCGACGGAGCCCAAGGGGCCGCTGCTCCCACGCCTCAAGATCCTCTGGACGTTCGTCACCCCCCACCGCAGGACGCTCGCCGTCGGTCTCGCGCTGGGCCTCGGGACGACGGCTGCGAGCCTCGCGACCCCCATGGTCACCAAGGCCGTGCTCGACACCCTGGGCACGGGCGCCTCGCTCGTCCCGGCCGTGAGCCTGCTGATCGGCCTGCTCGTCGTGGGCCTCGTGCTGGGCATGTGGCAGTGGATCCTGCTGGGCGCGCTCGCCGAGCGCGTCGTGCTTGACGCGCGCACCTCGATGGTCCGCCGCTTCTTCCGGGCCAAGGTCGGGGCGCTCGGGTCACGCCCCACGGGCGAGCTCGTCACGCGCGTCACCTCGGACACGGTCCTGCTGCGCGAGGCCGCGTCGTCGAGCATCGTGAGCCTCGTCAACGGCGTCGTGAGCCTGGTCGGCACCGTCGTCCTCATGGCCGTGCTCGACATGGTGCTGCTCGGGACCACGCTCGCCGCGATCGTCGTCATCGGCATCCTCGTCGGCCTCCTCATGCCGCGGATCGCCAAGGCCCAGGAGCAGGCGCAGGAGTCCCTCGGCCGTCTCGGCGGCGTCCTCGAGGGCGGCCTGCGGGCCCTGCGCACCATCAAGGCGAGCCGCGCCGAGGAGCGCCAGATCGACCGCGTCGTCGCCGACGCCCAGGACTCCGCGCGCCACAACCTCAAGGCCGTGCGCACCGGGGCCGTCGCATGGACGATCGCGGGCGGAGGCATCCAGCTCGCCATCATCGTGATCCTCGCGCTCGGCGCGTGGCGGGTCGACCAGGGGCTCCTCGCGGTGTCGAGCCTCGTCGCGTTCCTGCTCTACGCGTTCCAGATCGTCGACCCCGTCACGACCCTCACGCAGAACGTCACCGAGCTCCAGGCGGGCATCGCGGCCGCGGGCCGCATCCGTGAGGTCGAGGCCATCGAGACGGAGGAGCCCGAGCGCACCTCGGGCACGCCCGGGCGAGCCACCGGGGGGAGCCGCGCGCCGTCGTCGGGCACGGGGACCTCGCTGCCCGACGGCGCCACGCACCACCCACCGCGCCTCGTCGACGCCTCGAGCGGGCCGCCCGTGCTCGCGTTCCAGGACGTCGCCGCGCGCTACCTGCCCAGCGGCGAGCCCGTCGTGCGTGACCTGACGTTCGAGGTGCCGCGACGAGGGCAGGTCGCGATCGTCGGCCCGTCGGGCGCCGGGAAGACCACGACCTTCTCGCTGCTCCTGCGCTTCCTCCAGCCCGAGTCCGGGACCCTGCTGCTCGACGGCCGCCCGTACTCGGACTACACGTTCGACGAGGTGCGCTCACGCATCGCGTACGTCGAGCAGGAGACGCCCGTCGTGCCCGGCACGATCCGCGAGAACCTCCAGCTCTCCGACCCCGACGCGTCCGAGGACGCCATGTGGGAAGCGCTCGCCAAGGTGCGCCTGGACGCCAAGGTGCGCTCGCTCGTCGACGGGCTCGACACGTCGCTCGTCGGGACCACGGTCTCGGGCGGCGAGCGCCAGCGCGTCGCTCTCGCCCGCGCGGTGCTGCACGCGCCCGAGGTCCTGCTGCTCGACGAGGCCACGGCCCAGGTCGACGGCCTCACCGAGGCCGCGGTCCACGCCGTGATCGAGGACCTGTCTCGCGACCGCGCCGTCGTGACGATCGCGCACCGGCTCTCGACCGTGATCGACGCCGACCAGATCCTCGTCATGGAGGACGGGCGCGTGCGGGCGCGCGGCACGCACGCCGAGCTGCTCGCGGCGGACGAGCTGTACCGCGACCTCGTGGCGGCGCTGCGGATCTCGACCGAGGCGCGGACGGACGAGGTGGCGTCCGTCGGTCGGGCGGCCGACGACCAGGCCGAGGCGGAGACGCCCGCGGGCGTCGAGGCGCGCTGAGGCCCGTCAGCGGCGCGCCGTTCAGCCGAGCTGCGCGAGCCCCTCGACGGCGATCTTCTCGAACGTCGCCTGGTCGGCCGCGAACTGCGAGTCGGCGATGGGCCAGTGCAGGACGATCTCGGTGATCCCCTGCTCTCGGTAGGCGGCCGCGGCCTCGACGAACGCGTCGACCGAGTCGAGCGGCCGGTCCGGCGTGAAGCCCGTCAGGAGGATGCGCTCGATGCTGGCGGGGTCGCGCCCGGCCTCCGTGCACGTCGCCTCGAGCCGGGCCACCTGGGCGCCGACCGCGGCGCGCGACGCGGCAGGTGTTCCGTCCTCGCCGACGGCGCCGTCGCCCGTCGTGACCCACGCCTGCCCGTAGCGGGCGGCCAGCCGCAGCCCGCGGGGCCCGGTCGCGGCGATCGCGAACGGGATGCGCGGTGACTGGACCGGGCCGGGGATCGTCCGGGCCTCGTGCGCCTGGTAGTGCCCCTCGTCGTGCGTGACGACGGGCTCGGTCAGCAGGCGGTCGAGCAGCGCGGTGAAGTCCCGCAGCCGGTCCGCGCGCTCGCGCGGCGACCATCCCTCGCCTCCCAGGACCGTCGCGTCGAAGCCCGTGGTGCCGGCACCGAGCCCGAGCGTGATCCGGCCGCCCGACAGGTCGTCGAGGGTCATGAGGTCCTTGGCGAGCGTCACGGGCTCGCGGAAGTTCGGCGAGGTCACGAGGGTCCCGAGCCGCATCCGCTCGGTGAGCCCGGCCGCCGCCGCGAGCGTGGGGACCGCGCCGAACCACGGGCCGTCCCGGAAGTTCCGCCACGACAGGTGGTCGTACGTGTAGGCCGCGTGGAAGCCCAGGTCCTCCGCTCGGCGCCAGACGTCGCGCCCCTCGGACCAGCGGTAGATCGGCAGGATCACGGTGCTCAGTCGCATGGTCCGACCCTACGTGCCCGTGGGCCGCGCGTCCCGGCTCGAACCGGGCCGCGGACCTGTGATGTGCTGTCCGGAGTCCGCTCACGCACCACCGGAGGTCCCCATGGCTGTCGTCGTCAACGTGTCCCACCGCTTCCCGCGCACCGGCTCGCGCGCCGAGCAGCTCGCGGTGGTCCGTGGCGACTGGCCCGTGCCCGAGGTCGACAACCCCGAGGCGTTCGCCGACTCCGACGACGCGCAGGAGCTCCTCGACGCGGCGGACGTGCTGATCGCCGCGGCGGGCAACGAGGTCGTCGACGTCCAGCGCATCACGGGGCTCCAGGTCGACGAGGGCGGGCACGTGCGCTTCGAGACGGTCGACGAGCCGGTCCTCGTGGGGATGATCGGGCAGCGCCTGCGGCCTGGGGCGGCCTGGGAGCCGGGAGAGAGCTGGCCCGTGAAGCTCGCCGACGCCGCGGGGGCCGTGAGCGAGTACCTCGATCTCGTGGGGGAGGCGGCCCCGGGGGAGGGCGAACCTGCGCCCGCCGACGCACAGGGAGTCGCGGACGCGGCGGCGGGCGACCTGTCGGACGACTTCGAGCTCGGCGGGTTCCGCCTCGCGCTGGGCGTCGACGGGAACCTCGTGGTCACGGCCCCGGCGGGCCGTTCGGTGACCGTGCTCACCGCGCACGAGGGGTGAGCCGAGGAGTGCGGGAGCGCGACCATGGCACCCCTGGCGGCATGGCAGGGTGGAGGCCATGACGATCGACCTCCGCATCTTCACCGAGCCCCAGCAGGGCGCCACCTACGACGACATCCTCGCGGTCGCACGAGCGACGGAAGAGCTCGGCTACGACGCGTTCTTTCGCTCCGACCACTACCTCGTCATGGGGGACGGTGACGGGCTGCCCGGACCGACCGATGCCTGGACCACGCTCGCGGGTCTCGCGCGCGAGACGAGCCGCATCCGCCTGGGCACGCTCGTGTCGTCGGCGACGTTCCGGCACCCGGGCGTCCTCGCGATCCAGGTCGCGCAGGTGGACCAGATGTCGGGAGGCCGCGTCGAGCTGGGCCTGGGCGCGGGCTGGTTCCCCCAGGAGCACTCGGCGTACGGCATCCCGTTCCCGGCCAAGCGGTTCGGGATCCTCGAGGAGCAGCTCGCGGTGATCACCGGCCTGTGGGAGACGCCCGTGGGGGAGCGGTTCGACTTCGTGGGCGAGCACTACACGCTCAAGGACTCCCCGGCGCTGCCCAAGCCCGCGCAGTCCCGTGTGCCGGTCATCGTGGGCGGGCACGGGCCGCGTCGCACCCCGGCGCTCGCGGCGCGCTACGCGACCGAGTTCAACGTCGCGTTCCCCGACCCGGGCGTGCTGGGCGACCGCATCGAGAACGTGCGCGTGGTGTGCCAGGACGCGGGCCGCGACCCCGACGACCTGACGTACTCGGCAGCGTTCGTGGTGTGCGTGGGCAAGGACGAGGCCGAGTTCCGCCGTCGCGCCGAGGCGATCGGCCGCGACCCCGAGGAGCTGCGCACCAACGGCATCGCGGGTACGCCCGCAGAGGCCGCGGACAAGCTCGCGGCCGCGAGCGAGCAGGGCGCGACGCGCTTCTACCTGCAGGTCCTGGACCTCGCGGACCTCGACCACCTCGAGCTGGTCGCGCGCGAGGTCAGGCCGCAGCTGAGCTGACCCCGCCCTCCTGCCCGACGGCGGAGCACACCTTCTGCCCGAGGGTGCGCTCCGTCGTCGGGCGCCCTGGGCGGTAGGTGGTGAGGCGGGCACGGGAGGGGCGCCGGGCCGGGGCCGTGGGACGGGGCTGTCCACGACGTACCGGCCGGTAACGGAGGCTGCGTGCGCGGCAGTACCCTTCCCTTCGGCACTTCACCAAAACTTCACGAACGGAGCCCCCCATGGCAGCACTCGGCTGGAAGATCCACGGAGACGGGAAGCGCGTCGAACCCGGCGCCGTGGTCAGCACCGACGAGCGCCTGAGCTGGCCCCGCACGATCGGGATCGGCATGCAGCACGTCGTCGCGATGTTCGGCGCGACGTTCCTCGTCCCGCTCCTGACGGGCTTCTCGCCCGCGACGACGCTGTTCTTCTCGGCGATCGGGACCATCGGGTTCCTGCTCGTCACGCGCAACCGGCTCCCCAGCTACCTCGGGTCGAGCTTCGCGTTCATCGCTCCCATCACCGCGGCGACCGCCTCCGGGGGGCAGTCGGTCGCCGTCGGCGGGATCCTGGTGACCGGCGTCGTGCTCGCGCTCATCGGCGTCGTGGTGCACTTCGCGGGACCGCGCTGGATCGACCTCACGATGCCGCCGATCGTGACCGGCACGATCGTCGCGCTCATCGGCCTCAACCTGGCGCCCGCTGCGTGGAACAACTTCCAGCGGTTCCCCGTCACGGCCGTCATCACGCTCGCGTCGATCATCCTCATCACGGTCCTCTTCAAGGGCATCGTCGGACGCCTGGCGATCCTGCTCGGCGTGATCGTCGGGTACGTCGTCGCGACGATCCGCAGCGAGGTCGACTTCGCGCCCGTCGCCAAGGCGGCCTGGCTCGGCCTGCCCGAGTTCGTGACCCCCACGTTCGACGTCGCCGTGCTCGGCCTGTTCGTCCCGGTCGTGCTCGTGCTCGTCGCGGAGAACGTCGGCCACGTGAAGTCCGTCGCGGCCATGACGGGCAAGAACCTCGACGACCTCACGGGCCGGGCACTCTTCGCCGACGGCCTCGCGACGACGTTCGCGGGCATCGGCGGCGGCTCGGGCACCACGACGTACGCCGAGAACATCGGCGTCATGGCGGCCACGCGCGTCTACTCGACCGCGGCCTACTGGGTCGCGGGCGCCACGGCCCTGCTGCTGAGCATGTCGCCCAAGTTCGGAGCGCTCATCGCGACCATCCCCGCGGGTGTCCTGGGCGGGGCGACGACCATGCTCTACGGCATGATCGGCATCCTCGGTGCGCGCATCTGGGTGCAGAACAAGGTCGACTTCTCCGACCCGGTCAACCTGACCACGGCGGCCGTCCCGCTCGTCGTCGGCATCGCGAACTTCACGTGGGTCATCGGCGACGTGACGTTCGAGGGCATCGCCCTGGGTACGGCGTCGGCCCTCGTGATCTACCACGTCATGCGCAACATCGCCCGGTGGCGCGGGACGTCCCAGGAGCCCGCGAGCCCGGCGTCGGTGCCGGGCGGCACGGAGATGTCGGACCGCTGACCCTGCTGTCGAACCCGAGGTCGGTCAGGCGACGCCGTCTGACCGACCTCGCGGTCGCACCTGAGGCCGGTCAGCTCTAGAGCTTGAGCCCCAGCACGTAGCCCTCGTCCGTCGGGACCCGTTGGAGGCCGAGGTGCTCGTAGAAGCCGATCGCCGACGTGTTCGTCTCCGAGACACCCAGGTGGACCCCCTGGACACCACGCTCCCGGAGCGCGTCGAAGAGCACCTCGAGCAGACGACGCCCGTTGCCCCCGCCCTGGGCCGCGGGCAGCAGGTCGACGTGGAGGTGGGCGGGGAAGAGGTCGAGCACCTCACGGTCCGCCGTCGACGGGGAGTGCATGGCCTGCACCAGGCCCGCGTCCTCGGTGTCCGCGGGGAAGGAGTCGATCGGGTAGCGGGCGCGCAGGGCCGGCCACCAGTCGCGCGCGCAGCGTTCCTCGAACGCCGCCGTGTCGACCGTGCCGACGACGTACCCGAGCGCACCCGACCCGTCGTCTACCACGAACGCGAGCTCCGGCTCGAACGCCAGGTACGCCCCGAGGTAGATCTCGCCGAGCAGCCGGGGGTCGCGATACCTCGCCGTGGCGTCGCCGCCGTCAGCACCGGTCCGCAGGCAGATGTCGTACAGGCGGTCGACCTCGCGCGGGTCGGTGGTGCGAGCAGGGCGGATCGGGAGGGAGACCATCGTGTGCCGGACCGTTCGAGAGCAGGGAGAAGAAGGCGCCGCGCCCAGACAGTAGTCGCGAACCCGGCTCAGGGCCACCGGTGCACGTGCGCTGCCGCGGAGTGCGTCAGCCTCCGACGGTGGGGGCCTCGTCGGCAGGGTCGACGTCGGCGGGGGCCTCTTCGGCGGGCGGCGTCGGCGGGACGTAGGCCGCCTGCGGCGTGATGGTCTCGACCGCGACGCACTTCGCCGGGTTCACCAGCGGCACCGCGGGGTCGATCACCACGAGCTCCTCGTCCACGAGGTTCACGAAGTTCTCACCCAGCACGAGGTCGACGCTGGCGTCGGGCCGGTCGTCGAGGACGAGCACAGGGTCCTGGTAGTGGGCGGCGAGCGTGTACGCCTGGGAGATCCCGGTCACGCCGAACGAGATCTGGGTGCTGCGCTGCGTCGTGTTCTTCCCCTCGGGGGTCTGCAGGTCACCGACCGTGGCGACGGTGAATCCGCGGCTCTCGAGGATCTGCTCGTTGGCTGCGGCCATCCCACCCTTGCCCGAGGCGTTGAAGATCCGGACCTGCACCTCGCCGTAGGGAATCGGCAGGGTGCCTTCAGCCAGGCAGGGGGCCTTCACGTCGGCGATCGCGTCGTCGACCTTGGGCGAGCTGAAGGTGCGGTCGAACGGCGGTTCGACCGCACCCGTGTAGACGGCGAGGGCGCCGATGCCGGTGATCGCCAGGAAGGCGACGAGCAGCCCGAAGACCACGGCCTGTCGCTCGTGCATGTGCCGTCGACGGACGGATCGAGAGGGATCGGAGCCGGGCTGCGTGGTCACGCCAGAAACCTACCCGACCGAGGGGGCGTTGAGCATGAGCACACGAGCGTGCAGAATGGCCCGCTGCTGCAGTGCTGCGCGGACCGCCCGGTGCAGACCGTCCTCGAGATAGAGCACCCCCTGGTACTCCACGACGTGCGCGAAGAGGTCACCATAGAACGTCGAGTCCTCCGAGAGCAGGTTGTCGAGGTTCAAGGTCCGCTTGGTCGTCACGAGCTCGTCGAGCCGGACCTGTCGGGGCGGGACGCTCGACCAGTCCTTGGGCGTGACCAACCCGTGATCCGGATACGGGCGCCCGTCACCCACGGCCTTGAAGATCATGCGGGCCAGTCTAGGGGGAGGCCTCGGCGCGGTGCTGCGGATCGCGTCCCGGTGCCCCACAACTCCACAGGCCCCGCACATCCGGCCCTCACCACCTGGTCGGGATCCGGGACTCCGTCACGCGCCTCCCACGTCCCGGCGCCGGAACCCGACGTAGGAGACCGCGACGAGGACTGCGGCGATCCCCGTCAGGGCGAGGACAGGCCCGAGGGAGAACGGGTCGAGCGGGACCTGTGGCACGTGCGTGAACGGCGACAGGTCTCGTACCCACTGCGGCAGCCCGAACAGCTCGCCGAGCTGCCCCACGACCAGGAAGACCGTGACGGCGCCCCAGCCCAGGGTGACGAGCCGCGGCCACCACCCGTAGAGCACGAGCACGAACCCTGCGACGACCATCGCCGCAGGGACCTGCACGAGCCCGGCACCGACGGCATCGCCGAAGGCTCTGCCCCACCCGCCCGACACGAGCGCGTGCCCCAGGCCCATCATGAGCCCGGCCCACAGCGGGACGGCCATTACGCCGACGACCAGCAGCACCACGGAGGCCGTCAGGTACCGCGTCCGGGACGTCCCCGTCGCGAGCACGAGCTCGGTGCGGCCGGAGGTCTCCTCGGCGTGGACCCGGGACACGAGGGTCACGGCGAAGGCGGCCGCGGCGATGCCGACGAAGCCCATGATCGCGACCTGGAAGACCTGGGCGAGCGCCCCGGCGCCGCCGAGCTGCGCGATGATCTGCTGCATCTGCGGGGACGACCCGGCGATGTCGTCGACCGAGTCCAGGAGGAACCCGACGAGCAGGCAGTACGCCCCGACGCCCAGCGTCCACGACACGACGCCGGGGACCTGGAGCCGCGTCGCGAGCGCGAGCGGGCTCGTGAGCGATGCGGAGTCGGCCGGACCCGGGCGCGGCTGGACGAGGCCCGCGCCGAGGTCTCGCCCGAGCGAGAGCCGGGCCGCGACCGCCACGCACACGAGGAACAGCGCGAGGCACAGCAGCGCGGGCCCCCAGGCGTTCGCGCCGAACGGGTCGATCTCCTGGACCCACCCCACGGGGGAGACCCAGTGCAGCCAGTCCGTGGAGCCGACGTCGGCCACGCCGCGCAGCGCGTACCCGGCGACCAGCACCAGCACGCCGATCGTGTTGGCGCTCCGTGAGGACGTGGCGACCTGCGCGCACACGGCACCGATGCCCGTCCCGGCCAGGCCCAGCGCCGCGAACTGGAGGCCGAACGCGACGGACGAGGCGCCGTCGGCTCCTTGCACCACGTACATCGTGGTCATGAGCGCGCCCGTGACCACGGACATCCCTGCCGCGACGAGGACTCCCGTCGCGAGCGGGGCGAGCGCCCCTACGCGGGCGGCGCGCACGAGCTCGAGCCTGCCCGTCTCCTCCTCCTTGCGCGTGTGCCGGGCCACGGTGAGCACGGCGAGCACGCCCAGGACCAGGATCATGAACAGGCCCACGCGCCAGGCGGCCGTCGAGGCGACCGACCCGGTGTGCTCGAGCGGACCGAGCAGCGCGAGGAACGCGCTGTTGGTGCCCATGCTCGCCGTGAGCTCGTCGCGCTCGGCCTGCGTGCCGTACACCGTGGCGACCGACGAGTACGTGACCGCGACCATGAGCAGCACCACGACGACGTACACGGGCAGGACGACGCGGTCGCGGCGCAGCGCGAGGCGCGCCAGCGCCCCCGTGCCCGCGAACGCCCCGCGCAGGGACAGGGGAGGGGCGGCCGCGCGACGGGGCGCGGCGGCGGCCGGGTCGGCGGAGGTCAGCGCGGTCATCTCAGGGCCTCGCCGTCGAGCAGGGCGAGCTCGTCGCCGTACTGCCGCAGGAAGAGCTCCTCGAGGGACGGTGGCTCGATCGTCAGGCCGTGCGGTGCCAGGTCGGCGAGCGCGCGCGTGACCTGGGGCAGGGCGTCGTCGTCGACGTGGAACGTCACGTGCGAGCCGTCGACGACGAGGTCGTGGACCCCGTCGAGCGCCCCGAGGGCACCGGCCGAGGGCGTCCCCGAACCCACCGTCGCGACGACCTTGGAGCGCGTGAGGTGCCGCAGCTCGCGCAGCGTGCCGGACTGCACGGCCCGGCCGCCCCGGATGATCGTCACGGTGTCGCACAGGGCCTCGACCTCGGCGAGGATGTGGCTCGACAGCAGGACCGACGTGCCGCGGGACGTGGCCTCGCGCACGCAGTCCTGGAACACGGCCTCCATGAGGGGGTCGAGGCCCGACGTCGGTTCGTCGAGCACGAGCAGCTCGGCGTCGGCGCTGAGCGCGGCGACGAGCGCGACCTTCTGCCGGTTGCCCTTGGAGTAGGTGCCGGTCTTCTTGGTCGGGTCGAGCTCGAAGCGTTCGAGCATGCGGGCCTTGCGCCGTACGTCGACGGTCGCGCCGCGCAGGCGCAGCAGCAGGTCGATCGTCTCGCCTCCCGAGAGCTGGGGCCAGAGCGTCACGTCGCCCGGGACGTAGGCGAGGCGTCGGTGCAGCGACACGGCGTCGCGGAACGGGTCGCCGCCCAGCAGGGTCGCGGTGCCCGAGTCCGGGCGCAGGAGGCCGAGCAGCACGCGGATGGTCGTGGACTTCCCGGCGCCGTTGGGCCCGAGGAAGCCTGCCACCTCCCCGGCGCGGACGGTCAGGTCCAGACCGTCGAGGGCCTTGGTCGTGCCGAAGGACTTGCGCAGGTCGTGGATCTCGACGGCGGGCCCGCGGGTCGCGGCGGTCGTGCGTGCGGTCGTGGTCATGGTTCCTCGTCGGGTGAGGGAGGGGACGGACAGGGGCGTCGGTGCGTGCCGGGGTCGGGTGGGAGCGCGGTCCCGGTGCCCGACGGCGCCGCTCGCCCGGGGGGCCCGGGTGCGGACCGCGCCGGTCGGCCTGGGCTACGGGGCCGGCGCTGCGGCCTGCTCGCCGGGTGGCGGCTCGGCGTACCGGAGGTATGCGTCGAGGAGCGTGCGGTCGGTGAGGAACCCGCCGGTGAAGAGCTCGATCGACGGCAGGCCGTGCCGGTCGACGTACCCCCGGATGACGGACCCGGTGTCTCCCGGGTCCGTGGGCGGGTTCAGCGTGAGGTCGAGGAGGATCGTCCCGAGCGACTGCGTGACGAGGTACCGGGCGCGCGCGCTCTCGTCGAGCGAGGGCTTGATGGTCCCCGTGGCGACCCCGTCCGCGATGTACGCGACGGCGTCGTCGATCATGCTCGCGACGAACGAGCGGGCCAGGTCGCCGCCCTCCTGGAGGCTGCGCAGGACGTAGCCGAGCACCGGGCCGTACTCCTCGATCGACCCGAGCTGCGCGAGGACGTCCACGGGGCTGCCCCGGGAGCCGTGCTCGTCGCCCAGGACGTTGCGCTTGTTCTCGCGGACGAGGACGAGCACGTGCTCGTCGCACGCGCGGCGCAGCCCCTCCTTGGACCCGAAGTGGTGGATGACGAGCCCCGGGCTGACCCCGGCGTCGGCCGCGATGGTGCGGACCGGGACCCGGAAGCCCTCGGACGCGAACCGGAGCAGCGCGGCGTCGCGGATGCGGGCGCGCCCGGTGAGGTCCGGTACGTCGGGCGTCTCCGGGACGTTCGGCGACTGCGGACCGGTGTCGGTCGGGACAGGCTCGTCACCCGATGGGGCTGAACGCATGTTCAACACGCTAAACAGCCGTTCAGCAGGATGCAAGAGGTTGCGCGTCAAGAAGGCGTCAAGGTTCGAGGGCTTCGAGGGGACGACCGGAGGGCCGGGAGTCCGTCGCGGGGATGACGACCGCCCACCCGTGGACGGGGCACGGATCAGGGGTGGACCAGGGGAGTCCCCGATGTGCGCGCACCAGGTCCCGGCGTACCGTCGAAGCATGAGCCACATCCTCGCCAGACCGCGCCACGGCGCCGTGATCGCCGGCGTCTGCGCGGGCCTCGCCCGCCGCTTCGACATCAGCCCGACGCTCGTCCGCGTCATCGCGGTCGCCTCGTGCATCCTGCCCGGGCCGCAGGTCCTGGCCTACGTCGTGCTGTGGATCATGCTGCCCCGCGACCCGGAGTGACAGGGGCCGGGGTGCGGCCCGTCGTCCTCGTCAGCGCCCCAGCGCCAGCCACCGTTGCGCGTACCGGTCCTCGTTGAACGCCGGGACGTCCACGTACCCGCGCCGTGGGCGGCGAAGCCCGTCGCGAGGTCGTCCGGCGGCGTCACGTGGCCGAAGAACCGGTCGACGGGGAGCGGGCGGGCTGCGGGGGCACGCCGGTCAGCATGCACCGAACCCACCCGGCCCGGACCGTTGCCCGAGGCTTTTGTCCGACACAGGTCGGCATGGCACCATCCGAGGGTGCGCTCCCACCCCACCCGAGTCGTCCTGCTGCCCCTCTGTCTCGGCGTCGTCGCCGTGACGCTCGCAGGTTGCGTCTCCACCGCCTCGTCCATGGCCACCGCGGAGCAGACCCCTGCCGCCACAGCCCCTGCCACGCCCCTGCCGACGTTCGACGTGTCGACGAGGGAGGGGGCGCTCCTGCGGGCCGCGGCGGGCGAGCTCGACCCGGCCGTCCTCCCCGCAGAGTTCCACTACGTCGAGACCGTCGACCTCGACCTCTCGGGGTCGACGAGCTCGGTCTACGTCCAGGGACAGCCCGAGGACCAGGGGCCCGGCCTGTACGTCCACGCGATGCACGAGGGTGTCACCGTCGAGGGCCTCGGCGACGGCTGGGCGTTCGAGGAGGTCCCCGAGCTCTCGGGCGAGGAGAGCGTGACCGTGGCCTCGGACCCCGACGGGCTGGAACGCTCGGTCGTCTCGATCGACGCGGCCCCTGCCGGGACCGTGCGTCTCATCGGCGACGGGGTCCCGCGCGACGAGCTCCTCGCGACGGCTGGGCGGTTGCTCGACTCCGTGGACTGACGCGCCCCGGTGCCCGGCGCCTGGCACCCGCTCCGGGTGCCAGGCGTCAGTCGGCCTCGGTGACGCCACGCGTGTCCGTGCCCGCACGGCCGGGGGAGGTGGGCCCCGGGAACGACGAAGGGCCCGCAGCGCAC
>NZ_JBHUAD010000015.1:0-32627 GCF_042789955.1 Oerskovia sp. NPDC056781 | reverse complement strand
CACCCCGGGCGGTCGAGACGTCAGTCGCGCGACATGGCTGCGGCCAGGTGGGCCTCCAGGTCCAGGTAGGCGTCGTCGGCGATGTCGAAGACGACCCGTGCGATCTCGCCGCCCGTGAAGTCGAAGCCGTAGCCGTACAGCGACGAGACGGGGTCGGCGCTGTCGCGCCCGATCGTCAGGCCCTCCCCGCAGAGCGAGAAGTGCCCGAGGACCGTGCGGATGCGCTTCTCGCCGACCTTCTGGTCGTCGATGTAGAGCGCGAGCGGGCCCTCGCCCTCGCGGTACTGGCCGATGCCCTCCTTGGTGAACTCGACTCCGATGACGTGCTTGCCCGAGGTCGGCACGGGGGCCGAGACGCGGTCCTCGGGAGGGATGCCCAGGAAGTTGTACACGTAGTGCACCTGGCCGTCCTTGACGACGAGCGCGTGCCCGCCGAAGCGGGAGCCGTGCGCGAAGATCACGCCCTGCGAGTCAGGGGTCAGCTCGACCTCGGCCGCGATCTTGTACGAGACGCCGTGGACGTTGGCCGCGGACCGCTCGGGCACCTCGCTCGTGCCGGGGTAGTAGACGAACTGGCCGCTCGGCGGCGCGGGCTGGTGGAACTCCATGGCCACGAAGGTCTCGAAGTCCTTCGGGTTGCCGATGATCTGCAGGTCGTTGAGCGGCAGCACCTTGTTGGCCTTCGCCTCCGCCAACCACAGGGCCTTGAGCTCCTCGAGCTTCTCGGGGTGCTCGGCGGCGAGGTTCTGCGCCTCGGAGCGGTCGACCTCGGTGTGGTAGAGCTCCCACACGTCGTCGTCGAAGTGCCCCATGCCGCTCACCGGGCCGTGCACGGCGACGGCCTTCCATCCCTCGTGCCAGATGCCGCGGCTACCGAGCATCTCGTAGTACTGCGTCCGCTTGTTCGTCGGTCCGTCGGGCGCCGCTCCGAACGACGGGACCATCGAGACCCCTGAGAGCGGGGTCTGCTCAACGCCGTTGTACGTGGCGGGGAACTCGACCCCGCAGGCTTCGAGGATCGTCGGCACGATGTCGGTCGAGTGGTGGTACTGGTGCCGGACCTCGCCCCGCGCCGCGATGCCCGCGGGCCAGTGGATGACCAGAGGGTCGGCGACCCCTCCCTGGTAGGTGTAGCGCTTGAACATCTTGTACGGGGTGGAGAAGGCCACGGCCCACCCTGTCGGGTAGTGGTTGTAGGTGTCGGGGGTGCCGAGCCTGTCGACCATGGTGAGGTTCTGGGCCTCGTCGTCGGGGTAGCCGCCGAACACCTTTCCCTCGTTGACCGAGCCGTTGGGGCTGCCCTCGCCCGAGGCGCCGTTGTCCGCGCAGTAGATGACGATGGTGTTCTCGAGCTGACCGGACTCCTCGAGGTAGTCGACGATGCGTCCGACCTGGGCGTCGGTGTACTCGCTGAAGCCCGCGAACACCTCCGCCATGCGGCTGAACATCGCCTTCTCCTCGTCGTTCAGCGAGGCCCAGGGGCGCACCTCGTCGGTCTGCGAGTAGGTGCCGTCGGGCATGGGGTTGATCTCGGTGAGCGTCGTTCCCTCGGGCAGGATGCCTCGCTCGATCATGCGCGGCAGGACCCACTCCCGGTAGGCCTCGTACCCGTCGTCGAACCGGCCCTTGTACTTGTCGATGTACTCCTGCGGCGCGTGGTGCGGGGCGTGGTTCGCACCGGGGCAGAACCACATGTACCAGGGCTTGTCGGGTTCGGTCTGCTTGACGTCCCGGATCATCTTGAGCGCCTGGTCAGCCAGGTCCTTCGACAGGTGGTAGCCGTCCTCGGGCAGGTACGGCTGGTCGATGTAGTGGTTGTCCTCGGCGAGCGACGGGTACCAGTTGTTGGTCTCCCCGCCGATGAACCCGTAGAACCGGTCGTACCCCTGGGCGAGGGGCCAGTTCTTCTTCGAGGCCCCGGCCGTCCACTCGTCGATCGGCACGTTGTGGTTCTTGCCGACCCAGAACGTCGACCAGCCGGCGTCGCGCAGGACGTGCGCCATGGTCGCGTTCGACGCGGGGATGTGGGAGTTGTAGCCCGGGAAGCCCGTCGAGGACTCGGAGATCGTCGCGAAGCCGTTGAGGTGGTGGTTGCGGCCGGTCAGGAACGTCGAGCGTGTCGGTGAGCACAGCGCCGTCGTGTGCCACTGCGAGTACGTCAGACCGTCCCGCGCGAGACGGTCCATGGTCGGCATGTCGATCCGGCCGCCGTAGGGCGACCACGAGGCCATGCCCGTGTCGTCGTAGAGCACGACGAGCACGTTGGGGGAGCCCGCAGGGGCCTTGGGCGGGAGGAACGCGTCCCAGTCCGGGGTCGAGTCCCGGACGTCGAGCTTGATCTCACCGCTGAACGGCTTCTTCGTCATGTCGCCTCCGTGGTCGCTGTCGCTGTGGTCCGGAGGGCGGTACGCGTGGGACCGGGCGCCGGACCGTCATGTCGAGTCGTGCGGAACGTCGAGGTACGTCAGTTGCGGACGAGCAGAGGGCTCCGGCGTCGTCGCCGGTGCCCCGGTCACTCACGCTAGGCCGGGTCGCCCGTGCGCGCTCGGCGAGCAGGCCTCGCGACGACCGGTCCCAGGAGGCGTCGGTATTTTTCCGGAACGTCAGGCATCCGCTACCGTGACGCCGCCAGCCGCTGCTCAGGGAGAACATGTGCCGACCGATCCGGTCAACCGCAACCTCGTCTACGTCTTCGACATCTCCGGAGGGGACCCCGCCCTCCTCGACGACGAGACCACCGTCCGCGCCTGCCTCTCCCAGGTCGTCGACCGTGCCGGGCTGACCCCGCTCGGCGAGACCTCGCACCGGTTCGCCCCGCAGGGGTTCAGCATGGCGACCCTCCTGGCCGAGTCCCACCTCGCGGTCCACACGTGGCCCGAGGACGGCACCGCCTACGTGACCCTCACGACCTGCCGCGCGCCGTCGTCGGACAGCTTCGAGGAGGACACGCGCAGCCTGCTGCGCGAGACCTTCTCCGCCACCGACGTCGCCGTCCGGACCCTCCTGTGAGGGCACGTCGGCCCAGGGCGCGCATGTCGCTCGGCAAGCACCTGATCGGTGCGCCGCCGTGGCGCTCGCTGCCGCAGGGAGTCGTCGTCTACGGCGAGAAGGACCCGAGCGACGGCGTCACGTACCACTGGGAGGAGTGGGAGGTCCTCGGGTACGAGAACCTCGACTTCTGGGTCGAGTACGACCACGACACGAAGGCCGTCACGCTCTACCGTCCCGCGGAGTGCGAGGAGGCCCTCGACCCGACGCGGATGCGCAAGGGCCAGGTCGTCACCGTGACGCTCAGCGGGAAGAAGTACCGCACGAAGGTCACGGAGGTCGGGGTCGGGACCATCGCGTCGCTCGACGGGTCCTTCACCTATGACCTGACGGTGGGCCAGCGCGTCGCCTACGCCGAGCTCCGCACCCAGGACATGGTCCTGTCGCTCGAGAAGTTCGACGACCGCGTCATCGACCTCTACCACGGCACCGTCCTGGACGCTGCTGGGCAGAAGGCCCACTTCGGCAAGCGCGTCGCGCCACGCGACGTCAAGGTCAACCCCGTGGTCGCGTTCGTCCTGATCCTCGCGGCGGGGATCGGCCTGTTCTCCGCGTGCGGGGACCGTGACGTCGACGATGACGACTGCACGCCCCGCACGGTCGAGCAGCAGTACGACGCGGGCGGCGACCCGGTCACGACCGACCAGACCTGCTACCGCCGATCGGTCTACGGCGGTGGTGGCGGCGGCCTCGGCAAGTAGCCGGCGCCCCGCGCACGACCCCTCGCACGACCCCTTCCCCACCACACCTGGAGCCACCATGAGCCTCGCCGAGCTGCGCCTCGACGCCTTCCTGTCCACGATCGTCTACTCGGTGCTGGGCATCGTCCTGCTCGTCCTGACGATCGTGGTCGTGAACTACCTCTTCAAGCTCAACCTGCACCGAGAGCTCGTCGACGAGCACAACACGGCCTTCGGGATCATGATCGCCGGGCTGGCCGTCGCCATCGGCATCATCATCGCGGGGACGATCCTCTCCTGAGCGTGGTCGGCGACACGCGCACGGAGACCGCCCCGCCTGCGGGAGGCGCCGGGTCCGCGGGAGGCGAGCCGCCCGCCGGGGACGAGCCGCTCGCGGAGGACGCGCCGCCGTCGGGCAGGGGCATGGACAAGCCGACCGTGTTCGCGGCCGCGCTGCTCGTCGCGGTCGGCGGGATCATCTACGAGCTGATCCTCGGCACGGCCGCCTCCTACCTGTTCGGCGACTCGGTCGTCGCCTTCTCGGTCGCGACGGGACTGACGCTGTTCGGCATGGGGATCGGATCCCTCCTCGCGACGCGCCTGGCCACGAACCCGGGCCTGAACTTCGTGCGCAACGAGGTCGCGCTCGCCCTGCTGGGCGGCAGCTCGGTCCTGATCCTCTACGCGGCGTTCAGCCTGACCGAGGTCTACTGGCTGGTCTTCGTGCTGCTGTCCCTCGCGCTCGGCGTGGGGATCGGCGTCGAGATCCCGCTGCTCGTCGCGCTGCTCAAGGAGCACGGGCGTGACGAGTCCGTGGGGCTGCTGTCGAAGGTCCTCGCGGTCGACTACTTCGGGGCGCTCGCCGCGTCGCTGCTCTTCCCGTTCGTCATGCTCCCGTACCTGGGGCTCATGCGGACGGCGTACGCGGTCGCGCTGCTCAACGTGCTGGTCGCGGTGTTCATGCTGCGGCGCATGGGGCGGCGCACGCGCTGGACGTGGCTCGCCCGGCTCACGGTCGTCCTCCTCGTGGCGTGCTTCGCGGCGTCGAGCGCGATCGAGGGCGCGATCAACACCCGGCTCTACCAGGATCCCGTGGTGCACTACGAGTCGACGGCCTACCAGAAGCTCGTGCTGACGAGCTTCGGCGACGACGTCCGGCTCTACCTGAGCGACCAGCTGCAGTTCTCGTCGGTCGACGAGGCGAGGTACCACGAGACGCTCGCGCACGCGACGCTCACGTCGGTCGCGGCGCCCGCGTCGGTGGCGATCCTCGGGGGAGGGGACGGGCTGCTCGCGCGCGAGGTGCTGCGGTACCCGAGCGTCCGCGAGGTCACCGTCGTGGACCTCGACCCGGCCGTGACCGAGCTCGCCCGGACCGACCGTCTCGTGAGCGACCTCAACGAGCACTCGTTCGACGACCCGCGCGTGCGCGTCGTCAACGGCGACGCGTTCCGGTTCATGGACACCACCGACCAGGCCTTCGACGCGGTCCTGATCGACCTCGTCGACCCGTCCAACGAACGCATCGCCAAGCTGTACTCGACCGAGTTCTACGCCATGGTCGCGAACCACCTGCGGCCCGGGGGCGTGTACGCGACCCAGGCGACGTCGTCGTACTTCACGCCGCACGCGTTCTGGCAGGTCGCCGCGACGGTCCGCGCAGGCTCGCCCGGGCGGACCGTGGTCCCGCTCTCGGTGAACGTGCCCTCGTTCGGCGAGTGGGGCTTCGTGCTGTCGCTGCCTGCCGTCGCCGGGCAGGCGGCGGCGCCCGGGACCCTCGTGCCCGACGGCGGAGCGCGCCTCTTCGCCGCGACGCCCCTTCCCGAGGGCCTGCGCTTCCACACGCTCGACTCGCTGCGGGCCACCGCGACGCTCGCGGGCGACCACCCGGGACCGGAGGTCGAGATGGCGGCCTCGACGCTGCTCTCGCCCGTGGTCTACCGGACCTACCAGCAGGACATGTCGCGCTGGCGGTACTGACGGCCGGTGAGCGCCTGCCCGCCAGGTGAGACGGACCCGGGGGAGGGGTTGCGGCGGCCCCTGAGAGGCTGGACGGTTGGACTGCTGTCCCGGACCGGGGCGGGCGAGGCATACGCGTCCGCCCGCAGGTCGAGGGGGCGGAGAGCGGGGGGAAGCGCGGTGGACGACGTCATCGCACGAGGTGCGGCCGGGCCTGTGCGCGCCGCCGCGACGGACCGCCCGGTGGGCGGGGGCCGATGTCGACCTGCCGACGGCCACCCGGCGAGCCCGCGCTCGCGGGGGTGGTCCAGCGACCCGCCCCTCACCCGACGCCCCGCCAGGAGACCGCCCATGCGCCCCGTCACGCTCTACTGCTTCCACCACGCCGGAGGGAACCCCGCGGGGTTCCGTCCCCTGCGCGCCGCGCTCGCCCCCGAGGTGGACGTCGTCCCGCTCGCCCTCGAACGTCCTGGCGAGGTCACGACGATCGAGAGCATCGCCGAGGACGTCGGCCGGGTGCTCGCCCGCGTCGACCTCGGCGACGCGTACCTCTACGGCCACAGCATGGGCGGCCTGGTCGCCTACGAGCTGTGCCGCACGAGGGCCGATCGGGGCGAGTCGCTCCCTCGCTCGCTCGTCCTCGCGGCCGTCGCGCCGCCCGGGATGCTCGACCCGGAGGGCGGACGTGCCGCGGCGCTGCTCCGCACCGGTGCGACGCTCGTGCCCGCGCCGGGCCTCGCCGAGCGGACCATGGCCGGGGTGCGCCGCTCGCTCGCCTACGCGCCGCCGGTCCGTCCCCTGCCCGTCCCGTTCGAGCTCGTCCACGGGACACGTGACGAGGTCGTGACCGCACGGCTCATGCGCGGCTGGGGCGAGTACACCGTCGGACGGCTGCGCGAGCACGCGGTCGACGACGGGCACCTCTTCCACCGTGCGCCTGCGCTCACCGGGCTCGTCCGTTCACTCCTCGTGCCCGGCGCCCCCGCACCGGTCTGCACCCGCGCGCGACGCAGCGGCCGCGGGCCCGTCGCGAGCGTGGGGCTGAGCGCATGAGCGCCCCGTCGCAGGTCGTCGCACCCCAGGTCCCGCCGCCCGACGGCGACTCGCGGCGCCGGTCGCTCGCGCTGTTCCTGCGGGCCCGGCGCGAGAGCCTGCAGCCCGAGGACGTCGGGCTGCCCCCCAGCCGGCGGCGTCGGACCCCGGGCCTGCGGCGCGAGGAGGTCGCCGTCCTCGCCAACGTCGGGGTCACCTGGTACACCTGGCTCGAGCAGGGGCGCGAGATCGGGGTGTCCGCGGTCGTCGTCGAGTCGATCGCGCGCGCCCTGCGCCTCGCGGACGGCGACCTCGCCTACCTGTACGAGCTGACCGGTACGCGGCTCCCGTCGAGGTCGAGCGCCCCGACCGAGCTGCGCGACAACCTCGTGCGCGTGCTCGACGGGTTCTCCGAGCTCCCCGCGTACGTCGTCGACCGGTACTGGAACGTCGTGGCGACCAACGAGCTCGCCGAGCACGTCTTCGGCAGCGAGGTCGGGGCCAACTGCCTCGCCGACTTCTTCACCGAGGAGCGGGTCGCGGAGCGCTACCCCCAGCGGGCCCTCGTCGGACGCATGATCGTGGGACAGCTGCGCCGGCAGGCCGCGGCCTACCCGTCCGACCGGACGTTCGACCTCCTCGCCGACCGCGTCTCGGCCGCGTCCCCGGAGTTCGCCGCGTACTGGACCTCCTACTCGGTCGGGGTCGAGCCGCACGTCGACATCACCTACGACCACCCGCAGATCGGCCGCCTGACCTGGCAGTGCACCGTCCTGAACCCGCTCGGGGGCGAGGACCTGAGGCTGTTCCTCTACCTGCCCCGACCCGGGACGGGGACCGCCGAGGCGCTCCAGAGGCTCCGGTGAGCGCAGTGACCCGCTGGAACCGACCCGCCCGCCCCCGCGCCCTGCGCGTGGGGGACCTCCGGGTCCGCTACGTCCCCGACGGGACGGTCCAGCTCCACCCGCAGCGGTGGTTCTCGCTCCCCGAGGACGACACGTCCGTCCCGTCCGGTCTGCTCGACCAGGACGGGTACCTCGTCGGCTCGGTCGGCGCGCTGCTCGTCGAGGCGCCCGGCTGGTCGGTCCTCGTCGACACCGGCTTCGGTCCCCGGACGCTCGCCGCGGCGGCCACGCACCCTGCGCTCGGCACGCTGCGCGGGGGCGGCCTCGACCGGTTGTCCCCCGAGGTCGTCGGAGGGCTCGACCGGGTCCTGTTCACGCACCTGCACGAGGACCACGCGGGCTGGCTCGCGCACGGTGAGCATCCGGTCGGTGCCGCGCTGCGGTCGGTCCCGCACGTCGCGTCGTCGACCGAGCTCGACGCGCACCCGGCTCTCGCGCGGGGTGCGTGGGAGGTCGTCGAGCACGGTCGGTCGATCCTTCCCGGCCTCACCGCGCTCGCCAGCCCGGGGCACACCGCCGGGCACACCTCCTACCTCCTGGAGTCGCGGGGCGAACGTCTGCTGTGCTTCGGCGACGTCATGCACAGCAGCGTCCAGGTGGAGCTGCCCGCGCTCGGCTCGTGCTTCGAGGCGGGCCCGGTCAGGTCCCGGGCGACGCGCGCCGAGACGCTCGACCTGCTCGGCGAGCCCGGGACGGTCGGGGTGGGCAGCCACTTCGCCGACGTCGTCCTCGGTCGCGTGCACCGCACCGGGGAGGGCGGGCGCACGTGGTCGCCCGCCGAGGACGCGAGCAGCCTGGTGGTCCCAGCACCCCTATAAGGCCGCTCTGGATGACGTGCCGGACCGCGCCCATCCTCGAGGCATGACACGAACCAGCGAGGACCTCGCGCTCACCGGTCGCCAACGACTCGTCCTGATCGTCCTCCTCGGCGCACAGTTCATGTTCGCCCTCGACTTCTCGATCGTGACCGTGGCGCTGCCCGTGATCGGCGAGGACCTCGGGATCCCCGATGCGGACCTGCAGTGGATCGTGACCGCGTTCGCGCTGACCGCGGCGAGCCTCGTCCTCGTGATGGGGCGGGTCGCGGACCTGCACGGGCGCAAGCGGATGTTCCTGATCGGCATGGTGGTGCTGACCGTGGCGTCGGCCGTGGGCGGGTTCGCCACGGAGCCCTGGGTGCTGTTCGCGGCTCGGGCAGGTCAGGGGCTCGCGACCGCGATCACGATGCCGGCCGCGCTCTCGCTCCTGACCACGTCGTTCGAGGAGGGGCCGCTGCGGAACCGAGCCCTGGGGCTCAACGGCGCCCTGCTGTCGCTCGGGTTCGCCGTGGGTGCCGTCCTGGGCGGCGTGGTCACCGACGTGCTCGGGTGGCGTTCGACGTTCCTGATCAACGTGCCGGCGGGTCTCCTGATCCTCGTCGCGGCACCCTTCCTGCTCACCGACGACGGCGAGCGCAAGCAGCAGAAGCTCGACGTCCCGGGTGCGGCGCTCCTGTCGACGGGGCTCCTCGCCCTGGTCCTCGGCATCTCGACGGGCGAGCGCACCGGGTGGGGGTCGCCCGCGTTCCTCGGGCTCGTCGCCCTCTCGGTCGCGGCCTTCGTGAGCTTCTGGTTCGTCGAGAGCCGGTCGTCGCACCCGCTGGCGGCCGTGAGCATCCTGCGCAGGCCCACGGTGTCCTGGGGGAACCTCGCCGGGTTCACCACGTTCGCGATGGAGAGCAGCAAGGTCTTCCTCCTGACCCTGTACCTCCAGCGCGTGCTCGAGGCGTCGGCGCTCGCGACGGGGCTCGCGTTCGGGGTGCTGGGCGCGGGGGCCTTCACCGGAGGGCTCGTGGCCGCGCGGATCATCGACCGCCTCGGTGCCAAGGCGACGCTCCTTCTCGGCCTGACGCTGCAAGGCGTCACGACCCTCACCTTCCTCCTCCTCGGGGTCGGCGAGACGCTGGGCTTCGCCCACATCCTCCTCGCCACGGCCGTGGGCGGGTTCGGGCACGTCCTGGTCATCGTGGCCTACACGGTGACGGTCACGTCGGGGCTCCCCGACTCCGAGCAGGGGCTCGCGACCGGGCTCGCGGGCCAGACGCAGCAGATCGCGTTCACCGTGGGGACGCCGCTCATCAGTGCGGTCGCGATCGCTTTCGCCACCGGGCGGTTCGACGACCCGACCTCGAGCGAGGCGGTGCTCGGCGGCGTCCACGCAGGGCTTCTCGTCAACGCCGTCCTGATCCTCGGCACCGCGGTCCTGATCCTCGTCTTCCTCCCCGCGGAACGGCGGCCCGGCGGGAACCGGTCCGCGACCGACCTCGCGGCCGCCGGCGCGGGACGTGCAGACCGACCCGTCCCGCACGGCCGGGCGTGAGCCCGCAGCGAGAGGGACCGGTCGACGAGCACCGACCCCGCGGCACCGAGCAGTCACGACCGACCGGCACGCTCACGAGGAACCAGGAGGACACCATGGCCACCGAGAACGGCACCTCGACGGCGCTCCCCACTCTCCCGGCGATCGACGACCTCCTCGGCCCCTCGGCGTCGCGGTTCTTCGGCAGCGGCTACCGGGGGACCGACCCCCGGCTGCGGTCCGTCGCCGTCCGGCACGACGGTACGGCCTCACGGCTGGACGCCCGCGGGTCGATCAGCGTCGCGGAGCGCTGGTCCACCAAGGGCGACGTCGACCAGCTGCCGCACCTGAGCACCACCGACGTCCTGGTCCTGGCGGTGCAAGCCGCCGAGATCCTGCTGGCCGCCACGTTCTCGCCCGCCTTCCTGGTCGACGTCGCGCTGCGGCGCGTCGTGGTCGTCGCCGGGAAGGAACCGGTCGAGGGCGCCCATCAGGACTTCGCGGTGTCCGCCCGGCTCGACGACGCGTGCCGGGACCGGGACGTGACCGTCCACGCGTTCGTCGGGACCATGACGGTCGAGGTCACCGTGTACCGCCCCCTGGCGGTCGCCGGGCGCGTGGACCTGACCGTCGCCTCGCCCGACGAGCTCCTGGGCGCCGCGGCGCGCCGCGTCCACGGCGCCGGGTACGCCGGTCGCTCGGTCGACGTGCGGGAGGTCGCGAGGGTCGGCCACGACGAGGCGCGCGCGCAGGTCGTGGCCACCGCACTCCCCGGGACCGCGGACCAGGACCTCGGCATCGGGGCGACCGCTCGCCCGAGCCTGTCCTTCGTCGAGGCGTTCGTCGCGACGCTCCAGCTCGCCCAGGTGCTGCTCTACGAGCTGGACCAGGTCCCGCGCGCCGACAGCAGCACGCTGTGGATGCGACGGACCGTCGTCGAGTCCGACGGTACAGCGCTCTGGCTCGATGCGACCCACCCGATCGACGTCGCCCTGGTCCGGCCACGGCTCGTCGTGCTGCGCGGGGAGACCTGGCGCTGCGCGGAGGCCCGCGCCGTCGTCGGGCACGGCACGACCGTGCACTGCGACGTCGCCCACCGCATCCCGTCGCCCACCACGGTGAGCAACCCACCGACCACCGCACCACCCACCGAGGAAAGAGAACTGTCATGAGGCTCGCGATCTCCGGGACCTACTCGTCAGGCAAGACCTTCACCACGATCGCGCTCGCGCACCTCACCGGGATCCCCCGGAGCGCGGCCAAGACCATGCGTGAGCTCCTCCCGATCTCCGTCCCCGGCAAGACCCTGGAGGAGTGCAGCGCGGCGGAGATCCTCATGCTGATCACCCGGCGCAACACCGAGCGGGCGGTCAACGAGTCGCACCTGGGCGACACCTTCATCTCGGACGGCTCCTCGCTGCACGAGTGGGTCTACGGCACGGTGCGCGTCCTGGTGGGCATCAACCCGAACGACTCGATCGACCTCGACTCGGTCGAGCGCACCGACGCGATCCGGTTCTTCGAGGAGGTCATCGACGCGCTCGGCGTCCCCGCGAAGCAGCACGCCGCGGCGAGCTACGACGCGTTCGTGCACCTGCCCATCGAGTTCCCCCTCGTGGCCGACGGGCACCGCCCGGTCAATGAGAGGTTCCGGAGGCTCGCGGACGAGAAGCTCCAGCGCGAGATCTCCGAGCTGGGCATCCCCAACGTGAGCATCGGCGGATCGATCCCGGAGCGGCTCCAGGCGATCACCGACCACTACGACCTCCCGCGGGTCGTCAGCATCGAGGAGGCCGTGGCCCGGGCGCAGGTCGACTACGACCTGCTCGACGTGCGCGACGAGAAGGAGCGGGAGCTCGCACATGCCCTCACGTGACCGACCGGGCGCAGCGGTCCTGCGCGGTGTGGGCGGGTACCTGCCGCCACGGGTCGTGACCAACGACGACCTCGCGGCGCTCGTCGACACGTCGGACGAGTGGATCAGGACACGGACCGGGATCCGGGAGCGACGCTTCGCCGACCAGGGGACCGCGACGTCCGACCTCGCGGTCGAGGCCGGGCGCCGGGCGCTCGCCTCCGCGGGCGGACCCGACGTGGACCTGGTCGTCGTCGCGACGAGCACGCCCGACCGGTCGTGCCCGGCCACCGCCCCCCTGGTGGCGAGCCGGCTCGGGCTCGGGACCGCGGCGGCCTTCGACCTGGCAGCCGTGTGCTCGGGCTTCGTCTACGCGCTGGCACAGGCCAGCGCGACGGTGCTCGCCGGGCTGCACCGCCGGGCGCTCGTGATCGGCGCCGACCAGTTCACCTCGATCGTCGACCCGCGCGACCGTGCGACGTCGATCCTCTTCGGCGACGGTGCGGGGGCCGTCGTCGTCGACGGGGGCGACCCCGACGAGGCGGGGAGCCTCGGGGCGTTCCATCTGGGCTCCGACGGGAGCGCCCACGACCTCATCACCGTCCCCGCCGGCGGCTCGAGGGTCCCGCACCGTGACGTCGTCGACGCGTCCGACGCCTACTTCCGCATGGACGGACGGGCCGTCTTCGGTGCGGCCGTCGGGGCGATGTCGTCGTCGTCGCGCCGGGCGCTCGCCCTCTCGGGGTGGTCGGTCGAGGACGTCGACTGGTTCGTCGCGCACCAGGCGAACGAACGCATCCTCCGGCTCGTGGCGCACTCGCTGGGCATCGCGTCGGAGAAGGTCGTGATCCACCTCGACCGCGCGGGCAACACCTCGGCCGCGTCGATCCCGTTGGCGCTGGCCGCGCACGCCCGCACGTTCGCACCGCACGAACGCATCCTGCTGACCGCCTTCGGTGGAGGAACCACCTGGGGCGCCGCGACGGCGACGTGGCCACGCCTCGTCGTCCAGGACCTCTGAGAAGGAGCGCACCATGACCGAGACCGTCTTCGACCCGTCCCCCGAGTCCATCGCCGACCTCGTCGGCCGGGCGATCCCGGGGCTGCCGGACCTGCGCCCCACCGGCGCGACCTTCGACGACCTGGCGATCGACTCGCTCACGACCGCGGAGATCGCGGCCGTCGTGAGCCAGGCCTACGGGATCGAGGTGAGCGACTACGACGTCGCGAGCCTGGGTGACCTCGAGGGCCTGAGCAGGCTCGTCCGGGACCGGATCGCGGCGGGCGGCGACGGGTGAGCGAGCCACCCCGGGCTGCGGCCTACCTCGACGTCGACGGGACGCTGACGACGGGGGTCACGCTCTTCGAGCTGCTCCGCTTCGACGCCGCCGAACGGGGCGCGGAGCAGGAGGCCGCCACGTTCCTGAGGGGGATCGCAACGATGCGGGAGGCGGGCGCGACCCGGACCGAGCGCAACCGGCACTACTTCACGTGGTGGGCGGGGAGGTCGGTCGGGGACGTCGTGCAGGTCGGCCGCCGGTGGTTCGCCTCGGTGCGGGCGGAGGGCGCCGGGCACGCGGTGGGTCCGCCGGGCGACGGCGGGGGCGGAGGCGGGGTCGGAGGCAGCGCTGTCGGTCGAGGCGGTGTCCTGCGCCCGCAGGTCGTCTCGATCGTCGAGCGGCATCGCCGCGCAGGACACGTCGTGGTCCTGGTCAGCGGGTCCTTCGCCCCCGCGCTCGCCCCGCTCGCGGAGGTGCTCGGCGGTGCTCACCTGCTGGTCACCGACCCGGAGGTGCGGGAGGGGCGGTTCACGGGGCGTGTGTCCGTCCCGATGATCGGTGAGGCGAAGGCCAGGGCCGTCGCCGAGCACGCGCGGCGGGAGGGGATCTCGCTGCCGCGCTCGGCCGCGTACGGCGACGACCTGTCCGACGCCGGCTACATGGGGCTGACCGGTCACCCGACGGTCGTCTCGGTCCCCGGCGCCCCCCTCGCGGTCGTGGGGCGCCGGCGCGGCTGGGACCTGGTGGCCGTCTGAGGGCGCGAGCCGCCGGGTAGCGGCAGACGACGAGCGAGGTCGACGGAAGGAGACGGATGTGCGTGTTGCGGTGGTGGGTGCCCACGGGGTCGGGAAGTCGACCCTGTCGCGGGAGCTGGGTCGTCGGACGGGCCTCGAGGTCCCCGGCCTGGACGCCATGAGGGACCCGGTCGGTTCCCCGCCCCGGTCCCTCCTCGAGTGCACCGACGCCGAGGTGGTCCAGCTGAGCCTGCGACGGTACGCCCAACGCGTCGAGCAGGAGAGCGCGACGCCCGACATGATCTCCGACGGTTCGGTCCTGCACGAGTGGGTGTACGCCGCGGTGAGGCTGCGTCGCCAGGCGCTCTCCGGGGCGCGGGCGGACGGCGTCCTGACCGACGTCGTGGCCGGTCTCCTGCGCGAGGCCGGTGCCCGCGCGGCGCACACCTACGACCTCTTCCTCCTCCTGCCGGTCGAGTTCCCGCTCCCGCCGGACGACCGGCCGGTGAGCGAGCCGTTCCGGGGGGACGCCGAGGCGCTCACTCGAGAGGTGACCGCGGAGACGGGCGTCCCGGTGCACCTCCTCGACGGGCCGATCGAGGACCGGCTCGCCGCCGCGGCGTCGATCGTGGGGCGCGTCCGGCACGAGTCCGTGAACAGCCCGTGAAGGTGCTCAGGGGAGACACGCCCGAGTTCGAAATGTCCGGTGCTCGGCACATAGTGTCTGCGCATGCCCTTTGCGAACCTCCCTGTCGACCTCGTGCACGTGGCCGCCGCGAGCGAGCCCGACCTGGGTGGTGTCGCGGGCTGGGCCGTGTCGCTCATGGAGACGCTGGGCGTGTTCGGGGCGGGGCTCGCGATCGCGCTCGAGAACCTGTTCCCGCCGCTGCCGAGCGAGGTCATCCTGCCGCTCGCGGGCTTCACCGCGAGCCGCGGGAGCTTCAACGTGTTCGCCGCGGTCCTCGCGACGACCATCGGTTCGCTCGTGGGGGCGATCGCCCTGTACTACGTCGGCGCCCTGGTCGGGCGTGAGCGCACCCGACGGATCATCGGCTGGCTGCCGCTCGTCAAGCTCGAGGACGTCGACCGCACCGAGGCCTGGTTCCACAAGCACGGCAGCATGGCCGTCTTCTTCGGGCGCATGATCCCGATCTTCCGGAGCCTCATCTCCCTCCCGGCGGGGGTGGACCGCATGCCCCTGCCGAAGTTCGTCCTCCTGACGACCGCGGGCAGCCTCATCTGGAACAGCATCTTCGTCGGGGCGGGCTTCGCCCTGGGTGAGAGCTGGCACCTGGTCGAGGAGTACGCCGGTGTCCTGCAGAAGATCGTCATCGGGGCCGTGGCCCTCGCGGTGGTCGCCTTCGTGGTGATGCGGGTCGCCCGGTCGGTCCTCGCGGGTGCGCCCCCGGCGCACGGCCGTCGTGCACGCGCCGCCCTGCCCGACGACGGCGAGCCGGCTCCCGGGGACGGCGCCACGCAGCGGACCAAGACCCCCACGACGACGCTCGCGCTGCCCAAGGGCGTGTTCGAGCGGTCCGGGGTACGGGCCGGGCGGCCCTCGACCGACTGAGCGGCCCGACCGGGCCCTACTGGTCGAGCGTCGTGAGGGGAGCCGTCGCCTCGCGGGCCCTGCGCTCGGCGAGGACGCTCCGCAGCAGCTGGATCGTGAGCACCAGCGCCCAGATCACGAGGACGGCGACGGCGGCGACGGCGACGTAGTAGACGAGGATCAGGCCGGAGAGGATTCCCATCCGGACAACCTAGTGGGTCCGGTTCCTCGCGGTCGACGGCCCCGGGAGGAGTGGGCCCGCCCGCCGGATGCCCGCGTCGTAGGCTCGATCCCGTGACCATCTCACCCTTCGCGACCGACAACCCGCTCGACGCCCTCACCCCGGACGCGCTCCGCCGTCGGACCAGCCTCAAGTGGCGGGCCTACGCCCCTGACGTGCTTCCCCTGTGGGTCGCCGAGATGGACGTCGAGCTCGCGCCGCCCGTCGTCGAGGCGGTGACCGAGGCGATGCGCTCGGGGGACACCGGGTACGACTACGGCGACTCGTACGCCGAGGCCCTCGCCGGTTTCGCGAAGCTCCGCTGGGACTGGTCGATCGACCCGTCGAGCACGCGCATGATGCCCGACGTGATGCTCGGGCTCATGGAGATCCTCAAGGTCCTCACCGGCCCGGGGGACGCGGTCGTGGTCAGCCCGCCCGTCTACCCGCCCTTCTTCGGGTTCACGCAGAACGAGGGCCGCCGGATCGTCACCGCCCCCCTCACGGCCGACTTCCGCCTCGACCTCGACGTGCTCGACCAGGCCTTCGCCGACGCGACCGGCGCGACCCTCAACGGGAACGGCCCCGGCAGCGGGCGCCGCGCGGTCTACCTCCTGTGCAACCCGCACAACCCCACGGGCACCGTCCACACGCGCGAGGAGCTCGAGGGGCTCGCGGCCCTCGCGCGCCGTCACGGCGTGCGCATCGTGTCCGACGAGATCCACGCGCCGATCACGGCGCCCGGCGTCGCCTACACACCGGTCGTGACCGTCGCAGGGGCCGAGAACGCGATCGCGGTCCTCTCGGCCTCCAAGGCGTGGAACCTCGCGGGCCTCAAGGCGGCCGTCGCCGTCGGCGGTCCCGAGGCGGCCGACGACCTGCGGCGCATCCCCGAGGAGGTGGTGCACGGCGTCGGTCACGTCTCCGTGATCGCGCACGTCGCCGCCCTCACGGACGGCACCCCGTGGCTCGACGCGGTCCTGCGCGGGGTGCGCCGCAACAAGCTGCTCCTCGCCGACCTCCTCGAGGAGCACCTGCCGCAGGTGCGCTACCGGCCGACGCAGGGCACCTACCTCGCCTGGCTCGACACGTCCTCGGTGTCGGACGACCCGTACCGGTTCTTCCTCGACCGGGCCAAGGTCGCGCTGAACGACGGTCGGCACTTCGGGCCGGGCGGCGCCGGGCACGTGCGGCTCAACCTCGCGACGAGCCAGGAGGTGCTGACCGAGGCCGTCCGTCGGATGGGCGAGGCGGTGCGTCCGGCGTCCGAGTGACGGGCCCTACGAGGCCTCGTCGTCATCGCGCTCGTGCGGTCGGGCGGCCCTGCGCCGCCCGACCAGCCGGGTCAGCGGCCCGGACAGGAACAGCAGGAAGAGCCAGAACATCCCGACCCCCGGCGCGACCACCGCGAGCACCAGGATCACGACCAGCAGGAGCACCGCGACGAGCGCTCCCTTGACCTCGAGCTCGCCCCGGACCTCGGGGTGCTGGAGGTCGGGGTCGCGGACCGCAAGCCACTCGACGAGCGCCAGGCTGCCCGTCGTCACGATCATCACCGAGATGTAGAGGGCGTTGACCGCCGGGTCGTCGGTGCCCTCGTCGGCCAGGAGCTGGGTCGTGAAGGGGATGAACGCGATGCTTGCGAGCCACAGGAAGTTGGCCCACAGCATCGCGTTCGAGTAGTCCCGCAGGTGCTCGAACACCCGGTGGTGGCCCACCCAGAAGTTCGCGATCACCACGAAGCTGATCGCGAACGCGAGGAAGGTGCCGCGCTCGTCGGCGAGCAGCGACGCGACCGAGTGCTCCTCCCCGTCCGTCACGAGGTCGATCAGGGGCAGCACGAGCAGCGTGATCGCGATCGCGACCGCCGCGTCCGTGAAGTTGACGAGACGGTCGAGCCCTCGGTCCGTGCGGATCCTCGGCATCCGTGCCTCCTCCGGTCGTCTCCACTGTAGGAAGGGCTCGATGCCCCGGCGCGGTGAACCGGGTTCGCGGAGAACCTGTGACGCTCCGGGGGACGTGCGCGCCGTGGCCGCGCTCCCGCACGGGCGTGGGCTAGCCTCGCAGGCGGGCGAGGACGCCCGGGTCAACTCTTCCGCCGACCCGTCGGCGGACCGTCTGCCAGAGGGCATCGAGGGGGAGCACGTGGTTCGCACGCAGCTGGTCGACAGGCGCACCGAGGCGCGACGCCTCACCTGGCGACGGGCGCTCGGCCCGACCGCCCTGGCGGTGCTCGCCCTGACGCTCACCGCGTGCAGCGACGACGCCCCCAGCCCCGACGGGGCCGCCGACGACCTCGCGACCGCGATCTCCGACGGCGACTTCGAGGGGATCGCGTTCACCCAGGCGAACCTCGACGTCGCAGCGCACCGCGACGCGGTGCTCGAGCCGCTGGCCGAGACCGACCACACGGTCACGGTCGCGAAGGTCGACGTCGCCACCGAGGGGGAGAACAAGGGCAAGCAGGCGACGGCCACGCTCGCGTACACCTGGAACGTCACGGACACCACGCCGTGGACCTACGAGACCACGGTCGACCTCGTGCTCCAGGACTCGCCGGACGGCGGAGACGAGCAGTGGGCCGTGGCGTGGGAGCCCGACGTGCTGGTCCCGGACCTCAAGGACGGCGATCGCCTGGCGGTCACGAGGGTCCGCGCCGAGCGCGCGCAGATCCTGGGTGCCGACGGCGGACCCATCGTCGAGCCGCGTCCCGTCTACCGGATCGGCGTCGACAAGATGAACCTCGACCCCGCGCGCCAGGACGCGGTCGCGCGCCAGGTGGGCGCCGCCGTCGGGATCGACGCCGAGGCGTACGCGCAGAAGGTCGCGGGAGCCGGGGCCAAGGCGTTCGTCGAGGCCATCGTGGTCCGCACGGACGACACGGCGGGCATCGACGTCGACGCGGTCCGCGCGATCGACGGCGCGTCGGTCGTCGACGGCCAGCTCGACCTCGCCCCGACCCGAACCTTCGCGCGGGCCATCCTGGGCCGCGTGGGCGACGCGACGGCCGAGGCCGTCGAGGAGTCCGAGGGGCAGGTCGTCGCGGGCGACACGATCGGCCTCTCGGGGCTCCAGCGGCAGTACGACGTCCAGCTCCGGGGGACGCCCGGGATCACGGTGAGCGTCGTGGCCGACGGCAGTGCCGGCGAGGACACCGGGGAGGACCTGGACGGCGACGGGCAGCCCGACCCGGTCGAGGACGTCAAGGACGTCTTCGCGGTCGACCCGGTCGCGGGCGTGCCGCTCGCGACGACGCTGCGCACCGACATGCAGGTCGTGGCCGAGAGCGTGCTGTCGGGCGTCCCGTCGGCGAGCGCGATCGTCGCGATCGAGCCCTCGACCGGCAACGTGCTCGCCGCGGCGAGCGGTCCCGGCGGCGACGGGACGTCGACCGCGACGACCGGGAAGTATGCCCCCGGTTCCACCTTCAAGGTGGCCTCGGCGCTCGCGATGCTCCGGTCGGGGATCACGCCGGACACGACCGTGTCGTGCACGCCGGACATCACGGTCGACGGCCGGACCTTCCAGAACGTCCCGGGCTTCCCCGCAACGGCGATCGGTGAGGTGCCCTTCCGGACGGCGTTCGCCAACTCGTGCAACACCGCGATGATCGCCCAGCGGGACGCGGTCTCGCAGCAGGCCCTGCACGACGCCGCGGCCGACCTCGGTCTGGGCGTCGAGGCGGACCTCGGCGCTCCCGGGTACTTCGGGTCGGTGCCGGCCACCGCCGAGGGCACGGAGCACGCCGCGTCGTTGATCGGCCAGGGCAAGGTCGAGGCCTCGCCGCTGGGCATGGCGACCCTCGCGGCGAGCGTCGCGAAGGGTGAGCGGGTCTCGCCCGTCCTGGTCCGGCCCGAGGTCACGCCCGCGGCGGCCGAGACCCCGACGCCGTCGGCTCTCACGGCCGACGAGGCCGCGACGCTGCGCAGCCTCATGCGCTCGGTCGTCACGGACGGCAGCGCGAAGCTGCTCGCTGACCTGCCCGGTGAGGTGGGGGCGAAGACCGGGACGGCTCAGTACGGCGACGGCAACCAGGCTCACGCGTGGATGATCGCGATCCAGGGCGACCTCGCCGTGGCCGTGTTCGTCGAGACGGGTGACGGCGGGTCGGTGACCGCGGGCCCGCTCCTGAAGGCCTTCCTCGACGCCCCGAACACCGGTGAGTAGCGGCGGACGAGCGACCACGCGACGGCGCGCCCGTCTGGCTCGAGCGCCCGGCGGGCGACGCGTCGAGCGAGTCCCTGCACCGGGGCCGGAGGTCCGGGGCGGTCCCCGCTCCCGGAGGACCTCGCGCCGCGGCGCATCGACGCGCCCTGACGGGCCGCCCCCCTGTCGGCCCACGGCGAGACGCTTCCGTCCCAGGGAATAGTGCCGTGGCCCGACGACGTTCCCTCCTCGGCTACCATCGGTAGCCGTGGGCGACGATCGCCTGCACCGCCGGCCCTCCGGGCCGGCCCGAACGGGAGTCGAATCCTTGCTGAACCGGTGGAACTTCACCGCGCGCCGTGACGTCGATCTGCGACGAGTCGCCAGCGCGCTCTGTTGTTGACCCACTGAACCGCTGGGCCCCTGGCCCGCACGGCAGTCCTCCCCACCCTGACGTCGGCACGCCGCCGCTCACCCTGCCTCGCAGGGCGCGAGCGTCTGCGCCGTGGAGCACGTCCGCCCGTCGGCACGACCGTCACGTCGAGGCACCCCTCACCTCCCGGGCCGGGACGACTGCACTCCCTCCCTCTCGCGATCCTCGCGATCCTTGGGCACCCCACGTGCCCGTGACGAAGAAAGCAGAACCGTGCCCTCCTCCTCCTCCTCGCAGGCCGCGGCCACCACCGCGCCGGAGAAGTCCGCGAACGGTGCCCCCGCACCCAAGCGCCGCGTCAAGCTCCCCTCCTTCACCGTCCAGATCCTCGTCGCGCTCGTCCTGGGCGTCGCGCTGGGCTGGGTCGCCCTGTCGATGGGCCCCGCGTCCGGCGCGGGCACCCCCGACGAGGTCCCGAACTGGCTGACGACCACGCTCGACACGATCGGCTCGTCGTTCGTGACGCTGCTCAAGGCGATCGTGCCGCCGCTGGTGTTCACCGCGATCGTCGCGTCGATCGCGAACCTGCGGAACGTCACCAACGCCGCGCGCCTCGCGGGCCAGACGATCCTGTGGTTCGCCATCACAGCGCTGATCTCCGTCGTCATCGGTATCGGCCTGGGCCTCGTGCTCCAGCCGGGCGCCAACACGACGCTGTCGACCGCCGACGGCAGCGAGCCCTCGGGCTCCGGCTCGTGGCTCGACTTCCTCAACGGCTTCATCCCGAGCAACTTCCTGGGCATCCAGGCGCGTACGCAGCTGCAGGGTGAGGGCGCGAGCACCTCGATCTCCTTCAACGTCCTCCAGATCGTCGTGATCTCGCTCATCATCGGTATCGCGGCACTGAAGTCCGGCAAGAAGGCCGACCCGTTCCTCGCGTTCAACCGCTCGGCGCTCTCGATCATCCAGACCGTCCTGTGGTGGATCATCCGCCTCGCGCCGCTCGGCACGCTGGGTCTCATCGGCTACGCCGTCGCGGAGTACGGCTGGGACCTCCTGTCCCCGCTCGCGACGTTCGCCGCCGCGATCTACATCGGGCTCGCGCTCGTGCTGTTCGTCGTCTACCCCGTGATCCTGCGGACCAACGGGCTGAAGATCACGAGCTACTTCAAGGGCGCGTGGCCCGCGATCCAGCTCGCGTTCGTCTCGCGCTCCTCGATCGGCACCCTGCCGGTCACGCAGCGCGTGACCGAACGGAACCTGGGCGTCCCGCGCGAGTACGCGTCGTTCGCCGTGCCGCTCGCCGCGACGACCAAGATGGACGGTTGCGCCTCGATCTACCCGGCGATCTCCGCGATCTTCATCGCCCAGCTCTTCGGGATCGACCTGTCCTTCACGGACTACCTGCTCATCGCGTTCGTGTCCGTCGTGGGTTCGGCGGCGACGGCGGGCCTGACCGGCGCGATCGTCATGCTCACGCTGACGCTCTCGACGCTGGGCCTGCCGCTCGCGGGCGTGGGCCTGCTGCTCGCGATCGACCCGATCCTCGACATGGGCCGTACCGCGGTCAACGTCGCGGGTCAGGTGCTCGTGCCGACGGTCGTGGCCAAGCGTGAGGGCATCCTCGACGTCGAGCAGTACGACGGCGTGAACGTCGAGGACCTGTTCACGGACGACGAGGACGACTCGAACGACGACTCGAACGAATCCGCGGTCGCGTCCGACGTCGACCCGTCGACCGCGAACGCGTCCGACAAGCCTGCGGCCTCGGCCGCCGACGAGGAGCTGGTCGGGACGCGCTGACGCCACGTCCCACCCTCCCGCTGAGTGCGGAGCACCCGTCGTCCACACGGCAGGTGCTCCGCACTCAGCGTCTTCCGGAGGAGTCAGCGCCTGGGCGTGAGGACCTCGAGGCGCTGGCGGTACTCGGTCTCGTCGATCTCACCACGCGCGTAGCGCTCGCCAAGGATCGAGACGGGATCGGTGCCGCCGCGCCACGCGCCCGGTCCGCCGGGGTGGCCCCACGGTCCGCCGCGTCGCGCGCGGCGTGCGAACAGGAAGATCACCGTGGCGAACAGCGCGAACCACAGCAGCGGGAAGATGAACCACCACGGCCCGGGGCCCCAGCCCGCGCCGCCGTGGGCGAGGACGTCGGTCGTGGCGGTCGTGAGGGTGGTGAGCATGGGGGCCTCCTGGGTTGGCTGGTGACGGGCGGTCGCCGCGTCCGGCCGCCGGGTGCGACCTCGTCCCCAGGCTTCCGCGCGGGTCGCGCCACGTCGTCGGCCCGGGGATGTCTACCGACTACCCCGCTGGTACCGATCGGGCGTCGGGGACGTGCGGCTCAGCGCCCTCGTCCCCAGCCGGGGCGCACGATGCCCGCCTCGTAGGCCGTGACCACGAGCTGGGCCCGGTCGCGTGCCCGCAGCTTGGTCATGACGCGCGAGACGTGCGTCTTGACGGTCGACTCCGACAGGTACAGCGCCCGCGCGATCTGCTCGTTGGACAACCCGCCCGCGACCTCGACGAGCACCTCGTGCTCGCGCGGCGTGAGGTCGGCGAGCCCGGGCACGGGGTCGACGTCGCGCGTCGCGTCGGCGACGCGTGCGAGCAGCCGCCGCGTCACGGTCGGGGAGAGCAGGGCGTCGCCGCCCGCCGCGACGCGCACCGCGCGCACCAGGTCCTCGGGTTCGGTGTCCTTGACGAGGAACCCGCTCGCGCCGCCGCGGATCGCCTCGGTCACGTACTCGTCGAGCTCGAACGTCGTCACCACCACGACGTGCACGCCCGACGCCGCCGGGTCCGCCACGATCCGCCGGGTCGCCTCGAGCCCGTCGAGGCCAGGCATGCGAACGTCCATGAGCACGACGTCGGGCAGCAGGTCGAGCGCGAGCCGCACGGCGTCGTCGCCGGTCGCGGCCTCGCCGACGACCTCGAGGTCCGGCTCGGAGTCGATCAGGGCGCGGAAGCCGCCGCGCACGAGGCTCTGGTCGTCGGCCAGCACGACGCGGATCATGGGTGCTCCCGGTGTGGGGTCGGTGGGTCGTCGGTCGACGCGGGTGGGCGGGTCGTCGCGTCGTCGGGCGGTCCGTCCGCCGGCGTGGGTGTGTCGGAGGCTTCCTGCCCGACGGCGTCGCGCGCCTCCCACGGGATCCGCGCCTCGACGAGGAAGCCGCCCTGGGGCAGGGGGCCGGCCCTGAGCGCCCCGCCCGCGTCCGTCACGCGCTCGCGCATGCCCCGCAGGCCGTATCCCTCGGGGACCCGGTCCTGGTCCGTGCGTGGCCACGACGCGTCCGCAGCCCCGGCCGGGACGGGTGCTCCGTCGTCGGACACCGTGACGACCAGGGTGCGGGGCGGTCCGGCGGGTGCCGCGGCGGGGCGGGTGCCGGGAGAGCGACCGGTCGTGGCGGTGGCCGGTCGCATCGCCTGACCGGCGCCCGCGCCCGTGCCCGTGCCGGTGACCCGGACCTCGACGACCGCACGTGTCGCGCCGGCCGCGTGCCGCTGCACGTTCGTCAGCGACTCCTGGACCACGCGGTAGACGATCCCGGCGAGGCGCGGCGAGGCGTCGTGCGCGGCGTCCTCGACCGCGAGGTCGACCGCGACGCCCGGTACCTGCCCGACCAGCCGGGGGAGCGCCCCGAGGTCCCACGAGGGCGAACGGGGTGCCTCTCCGCCCTCGGCACGGACGATGCCGAGCACCGCGCGGACCTCGTCGAGCGACTCGCGACTCGTGGCCCGGATCGCCGTGAGGGCCGCCCGCGCCTGCTCGGGGTCGCGGTCCAGCAGGTGCAGCCCGACGCCAGCCTGCACGGTGATCGCGGACAGCGAGTGGGCGAGGACGTCGTGCAGCTCGCGGGCGATGCGCAGACGTTCGGCCGTCACGGCGTTGACCTCGTGCTCGTGGCGGGCCGCGCGCAGGGCCGCCATGCGTGCGACCCGGCCCCGCGCACCGCTCGCCGCGACGAGGGCGACGACCGTCCAGGCGAGCCCCCCGAGCAGAGCGACCGAGGGCGGTCCGCCCCGGAGCGTCACCGCGGACGTCGTGATCCCCGCGAGCACCACGACACCGGACCAGGCGACGGCCCGGCCGTGCGCCGCAGGACCGGCAAGCATCACGCCCGCGAGGACGGCGACCGTCGGGACGAACACCGGCCCCCAGGGATAGCCGAGCAGCAGGTAGACCCCCGTCGCCGCGAGGCTCAGCGAGACCGCCAGGAGGTGGCGGCGCGGGATCGTCGCGAGGACCGCGGGCGGGACCAGCAGCAGCGCGAGGGCGAGGGGGTCCAGGGGTCGTGCGCCGGGCTGGCCGTGCGCCGCGCCCAGCGTGCCGACCACCGCGACCAGGGCCGTGACGATCGCGAGGAACAGGCGTGGTCGGCGGTGGTCGAACGGGCCGGAGAGGTCGGACGGGTCGGGCGTACCGTCTCCGTCGCCCTCGCCGGCGGACCACGACCAGGGGCCGTGCGGCCGTGCGCGGTGCCACGGCGGACCCGACGGAGCCTCCCGGGTCCCCGCGGACCTCGTGTCGCCGACCATGCGGCCACGCTACGCCGGAGGGTGCACGTCCGCGTCCTGCCGTGGTGCCGGTGGGGGCGGCACCGGGGTGCCGGTCACCGGCACCGCGGCGGCCGCTGCGGGCGACCTGCCGCGTGGGGCTACCGGCCGGCCGGCGACCCCTCGGCGTCCAGCCGGGCCACGAGCCGCGGGCCCGCGACCTCGCGGTACGACATGTCGAGCAGCTCCGCGACCTCCTGCCAGTCGACCGGGGCGGCGTCGAGGTCGAGGCCGAGCCAGCCCGCCGGGCCGTAGTACGCGGGCACGTAGAACCGAGGGTCCTGCGACAGGGCGACGTGCTCCGCGGGGTCGACCTTCACGAGCACGGAGCGCGGGTACTGCCGGACCGGCGCCGAGGGAGTCGCCTTCGTCATGCCGCTGAAGACCGCGAAGATCAACCGGGCGCGGAACGTCACGCGCCCGTGCGACACGCGCTCCTCGGCACCGGGGAACGCGAGCGCGAGGCGACGCACCCGGGCGAGGTGAGCGGCGTCGTCGGGCACTGCGGGGCGGGGCGGCATGACACCCAGGGAACCACGCCCCACCCACGCCCGTCTCGGGCGCCCCCGGGGTCAGACCTCCAGGACGACCTTGCCGCGCACGTGGCCGCCCGCAACCTGCTCGACGGCCCGGGCCGCCTCGACCAGCGGGAAGCGCGCCGAGATCTCCGACGAGAGCAGTCCGGCCTCCGCGAGGGCGAGGACCTCCGCGAGCGCCCCCTTCTGCGACACCTTGGACGCGATACCCGCGGCGAGCGACTCCTGCGACTCGACCAGGGTCACGGCGCGCGGCTTCCCGTCGCGCTCCAGGCCGTCGGCGCCCAGCAGCTCGACCGTCTGGGCGACGGTCTCCGAGGAGCCGACCGTGTCGACGACGGCGGTCACGTCCGCGAGACCGTCAGGGAGTGCGCGGACCGCGTCCACGAGGCCCGTGCCGTACGTGACGGGCGTCGCGCCGAGACCCTGCACGTAGTCGTGGTTGCGCTCGGACGCCGCGGCGACGACGCGCGCGCCGAGCGCCTTCGCGATCTGCACGGCGGCCGAGCCCACGCCGCCCGAGGCGCCGTGGACCAGGACGACGTCCTTGTCCCCGACGCCCGCCTGGACCAGCGCCGAGAACGCGGCGGACGCCGCGACCGGGAGCACCGCGGCCTGCTCGAACGGCACGTTCGCGGGCTTGACCTGCGCCTTCGCCGCCTTGACGACCGACTTCTCGCGCTGTGCGCCCGTGCCGCTCCACACGACCTCGTCGCCCACCGAGATGCCCTCGACGCCCTCGCCGACCGACTCGACGACGCCCGCCGCCTCGAACCCGAGCACCTGCGGGAACGCGTCGCTGCTGCCTCCGAACGCCCCGGCGAGCTTCTTGACGTCCGCCGGGTTGACCCCGACCACGCGGTTCGTGACGACGATCTCGCCCTCACCGGGGGCCGGCACGGGCTCGTCGCCGACGCGCAGGACGTCGACCCCGCCGTGGCGGTCGTAGAAGATCGCGGTGCTCATGGGTCTACCTCTTCGAGATGCGGGGGCGCTGGGGGGAACTGTGCGGTTCGCGCGAAACCGCCTTTCACTCTTCCATCCCGGACCGAGTCCTGTCATGCGCGTTGCCGGACCGTGACCTCGGCCGTGACCTGCGGGTTCAGGTGCCGGCCGGGGCATCGCCAGGGGCGGGCGCGGCCCGTCCGGAGGGCCCGCGGTGGGGTTGCCGGGACGGCGAGGACGCCTGCCTGCGGGCCGCCGCGACGACCACGGGGTCCGCACAACCACGCGCGAAACCGTCGATCCGGCGGCGGACGTCGCGACCCAGGAGCCACGAGCCGACACGCTCGGCCACGGGTGCGAGCCAGGCGGGGCGACACGTGAAGCCGTAGCGCCACACCGCCCTGGTCGCGGCCCGGTCGGGGTGTCCGACGTCACGGCCGGGTGCGGGCGCGAACCGCCAGCCACCCGCCATGCTCGCGAAGAACCACGGCCCCTCGACCATCTTCATCCCGACGTTCGTCGGTGGGTTGTACGACACGTACTCGCTCACCATCCGCAGGCCCGCGCGGTGACGCGTGAGGGTCCGCACCCCCTTGGCGGGGACGACCGCCCCGTCGAGGAAGCGCTGCGAACGGATGAAGGGATCCCAGCGCAGCCGGACCTCGCCCGTGGTCTGCGAGACCGCGAACGCGGTCGCGGGGTCCACGAGGACGATCACGGACGACTCGACGACGGGCACGCGCCGATCGTCGCACGGGGGACCGACAGGCCGCGCGGTGGATGGCCGCCCGGTCCGGCCCGTCGGCACCGACCCGGGAAGCGTGGGCGCGGCTCGCGCGTTGGACCTGACGATGACCGACACCGGCACCCCCGCCCCCGGGGAGACGAGCAGCGCGCCCGCCGCACCTCACGGACGCGAGGTGCGCGACGCCGTCGTGCGGGCGCGGTTGCTCGCCCTGCGCGACGAGGCCCGGGCGCGGCGTGAGGCGCTGCGCGGCGAGGTGGCAGGGATCGTCGAGGCGTCCAAGGACTCGAACGCCGACGACGAGCACGACCCCGACGGTGCGACGATCGCGTTCGAGCGCGCACAGGTCGGGGCGCTGCAGCGTCTCGCCGAGCAGCAGTCCGCCGAGGCCGAGGCGGCGCTCGCCCGGCTCGACGCCGGGACGTACGGGACGTGCGAGACGTGCGGCGCCCCGGTCGGGGAGGCGCGTCTCGCCGCGCGCCCGACGGCACGCCAGTGCATCACCTGCGCCTCGACGGGCCGTGCGGCGAGATAGGCCCGCAGGTCTGCCTCGCCGCGACCGGCCGACGCCGTGATGGCCTACTTGTGCGGCACGCCTGCGATGAGGCCGCCGTCGACGATGAACTCCGACCCGGTCGAGTAGCTCGACTCGTCGCTCGCGAGGAACAGCACGAGCTGCGAGACCTCTTCGGGCTCGGCCGCGCGGCCCAGGGGGATGTGGAGGTCGTCCGAGCTGATCTTCTCCGTCATGGGCGTCTTGATGAAGCCCGGGTGGACCGAGTTGACGCGCACGCCCGACGGACCGAGGTCCAGGGCCACCGACTTGGTGAGGCCGCGCACGCCGAACTTCGACGCGACGTAGCCGTGCAGGCCCGCGCTGCCGCGCATGCCCTCGACGGACGAGATGTTGATGATCGAGCCGCGGCCTGCCCGGGCCATGACGGGCGAGACGGCGTGGATCCCCAGGAACGTGCCCGTGAGGTTGATGTCGATGATCGTGCGCCACATGTCGGGCGTGAACTCGGTGATGCCGGCGGCGTTCGCGATGCCCGCGTTGTTCACGAGGACGTCGATGCGGCCGAACTTCTCGAGCGTGAACGCGACGGCCGCGGCCCAGTCCTCCTCCTTGGTGACGTCGAGGTGGGTGTAGGCGGCGTTCTCGCCGAGCTCGGCGACGAGCGCCTCGCCCTTGGCGTCGTCGAGGTCCGCGACGACGACCTTCGCGCCCTCGTCGACGAGCGCCTTGGCGTGGGTCACGCCCATGCCTCCGGTTCCTCCGGTGACGATGGCGACCTTGTTGTAGACACGGCCCATGGTGGGGCCTCCTTTCGGTGTGCCCGGGGTCGGGACCCTCGTGGGGTGCCCGACGGCGGAGCGTGCGGTGTGTGGTGCGGGCTCGCCGGGGCGGGTGGTCGCGTCGGGTCAGTTCGGCGCGGTCCACCAGGGGGCGAGCGAGGTGCGGGTGATCCGGGGGAAGAAGTCCGGGTCCCGGGGGGACGGGGTCGCGAGCCACGCCTCGAGGGCCCCGACGGAGCCGAGCGCGACGTAGCAGGCGTACGCGCGCGCGGCCTGCTCGACCTCGGTCTGCTCGGCGTCGCACGGCACGGGCATGAGGTGCGGCTGGTCCAGGAGGAACGTGCGCAGCGTGTCGGAGAAGTGCTCCGCGAGCAGGCGGAACAGCGGGGCGCTCAGGCCACCTTCGAGGGCGCGCTCGTAGATCGAGGTGTGCGTGTCGACGTGGCCGACGATCGCCTGCGTGATGGCGTCGACGAGCTGCCGGGGGTCGGTGCGCGGGCGCGCGTCGGGGCCGGTCGCGGGGTCGGGGGACAGGCCCTGCGCGGCTGCGAGGAAGTCGCTGCGGATCGCGTCGAGCTCGGTGCGCAGGATGGTCGTGAGCAGGTCGGCGGGGTTGCTCGCGTAGTCGTAGAACGTGGCGCGGTTGATCCCGGCGTGGGCGGAGACCTGCGAGACCGTGAGCTCGTCGATGTCCTGCTCGGCGGCGAGCTCGAGGACTGCGGTGCGCAGGGCTGCGGTGGTGCGTTCGGTGCGGGGGTCCATGTCGCCTCCTTCGGGGCCTGGTGGCTGGGGCCGGGCGGTGGTGCCGGCAGGGTACGGCCGCTCCGGGCGACGGAACGTGCTGACACTTTGACGGTACGCCCGTGCCATAAGTTTGGCAACACGTGTCGCCTAAGGCGTCGCCTGGCCTCCCCGCGACGCGTCGTGCCGTCTCTGCCATGCTCGATGTGAACCGCTCGACGACAGCCTGTGCACTCGGCAGGCCTCGCCCGCCACAGCCTGGCGGAGCCATCTGCGCACCGTGGCGCACCCGGTCAAGCAGCTCGGAGGTCGCTCGATGGCGGCTACGGACGGGGCCCGGCGCGCGCAACCACTGTCGGACCGGAGCAGCAGTCCGACGAGCCGTCGCCCGACGACGGGAACGGACCTGGCCGCCTGAGGTGCCCCCGCGCACCCCGCCACGACGCGACCGCTCGACAGCATGCGGCCCCGGCCGGGCCGAGGAACGTCCGAGAAGAGGAGAGACCATGTCTGGATCCAACCGAGGCGCCGAGTCCGAGGAGCGCGACGTCGTCGCGCTCAACCCACTCTTCGCCCGTCCGGGAGAAGCGACCGAGCTGCCCCGCAACGTGCTCCCCGCGGGGGAGTCCCTCCCGGAGACCGCGTACCAGATCGTCCACGACGAGGCGATGCTCGACGGCAACGCCCGCCTGAACCTTGCGACGTTCGTCGGGACGTGGATGGACCCGTACGCGCAGCGGCTGTACGAGGAGACGGCCGACAAGAACATGATCGACAAGGACGAGTACCCGGCGACGGCCGCGATCGAGACGCGCTGCTGGAAGATGCTGGGCGGCCTGTGGAACGCCCCGGACCCGGAGAACACGATCGGGACGTCGACCATCGGCTCCTCGGAGGCTGCGATGCTCGGCGGGCTCGCGCTCAAGCGGCGCTGGCAGCACGCGCGCCGCGCGGCCGGGAAGCCCGCGGACCGGCCCAACCTGGTCCTGTCGAGCGCGGTACAGGTGTGCTGGGAGAAGTTCTGCAACTACTGGGACGTCGAGGCGCGCTACGTCCCCATCTCCCTCGAGCACAAGGTGCTCGACGGGTTCGAGCTCGAGAAGTACGTGGACGAGAACACGATCGGCGTGGTGGCGATCCTCGGCGTCACCTACACCGGGATGTACGAGCCCGTCACGGAGATCGCGGCCGCCCTGGACCGCGTCCAGGCATCGACGGGGCTCGACGTCCCCATCCACGTGGACGGGGCGTCGGGGGCCATGATCGCCCCGTTCATCCAGCCCCGGCTGGAGTGGGACTTCCGGGTCCCGCGGGTCGTGTCGATCAACACGTCGGGGCACAAGTACGGGCTCGTCTACCCCGGGCTCGGATGGGTCGTGTGGCGCGACGTCGCGTCGCTGCCCGAGGACCTGGTGTTCCGCGTCAGCTACCTGGGTGGCGACATGCCCACGTTCGCCCTCAACTTCTCGCGCCCTGGGGCACAGGTGCTGCTCCAGTACTACCTGTTCCTGCGACTAGGGTTCGACGGCTACCGCAAGGTGCAGCAGGCCTCGCAGGACGTCGCGCTCTACCTCTCGGGCGAGATCGCGAAGATGCCGCAGTTCGACCTGTGGAACGACGGGAGCGACATCCCCGTCTTCGCGTGGAGCATCGCGCAGGGGTACGGCACCAACTGGAACCTGTACCACCTCTCGGACCGGCTGCGGCTCAAGGGCTGGCTGGTCCCCGCCTACCCGATGCCCGCCGACCTCGAGACTCTGACGGTCCAGCGCATCGTGGTGCGCAACGGGCTGAGCATGGACCTCGCGCACAGCCTGATCGACGACCTGCGCACCGAGGTCGACTACCTCGAGGCTCTGACGGGCCCCATGCCCGTCGAGGGACAGCACCCGGGCTTCCACCACTGAGGGGGACACGATGGACACGAACCAGCCGGGCGCCCGCGCCCGAGCGAAGGAGCCGGCCGGCGGCCCCTTCGTCCGGGCCGACGGAACCCACGCACCGACGGCCGAGCACGTCGCACCCCACCCCTACGGGAAGGACCCGCAGCACACCGGACCGGCCATCGGCGCCCCCGCAGCGACGTCGACCGCGTTCCTGTCGGTCTTCCAGCTCGCGATGCTCACGGTCGTCACCGTGGCGTCGTTGCGCTCGCTGCCCGCCATGGGCGCCTACGGCCTGGGCTCGATCACCCTGTTCGTCGTCCCGGCGATCCTGTTCCTCGTGCCGACGGCCCTGGTGGCCGCGGAGCTGGCGACCGGATGGAAGGGCGGTGTGTTCACCTGGGTGCGCGAGGCGTTCGGCAACCGGATGGGTTTCACGGCCATCTGGCTCCAGTGGATCCAGAACGTCGTCTGGTACCCGACGCAGATCGCCTTCATCGCGGCGAGCCTGTCGTTCGTGATCGGGAACCAGGGGCTCGCGAGCAACGGCCTCTACACCGCGGTCGTGATCCTCGTCCTCTACTGGGGCTCGACGCTCATCACGCTCAAGGGCGGCAACCTCTTCGCCAAGGTCGGGTCGTGGAGCGGCATCCTGGGGACGCTGTTCCCCGCCGTGCTGCTGATCGTGCTCGGTGCGATCTGGCTCGCGACCGGCGAGAAGTCGCAGACCCCCCTGGAGGTGTCCGCCGTCGTCCCGCCGTGGACGGGCATCGCGTCGATCGTCCTCGTGGTGTCCAACGTCCTCGCGTACGCCGGGATGGAGGTCAACGCGGTCCACGCGAACGACATGAAGAACCCAGGGAAGGGCTTCCCCAAGTCGATCGCCGTCGCGACGCTCCTCATCCTCGTGGTCTTCATCCTGCCCACGATCGCGATGGCGGTCGCGGTGCCCAAGAAGGACCTGGGGCTGACCAACGGCATCAACCTCGCGTTCCAGGTGTTCTTCGACAAGTGGGACATGCCGTGGGCGGTCACCGCGATCTCGGCGCTCATCGCACTGGGGGCGTTCGCGTCCGTCGTCACGTGGATCGCCGGGCCGTCGAGAGGCCTGCTGGCCGCGGCCCGGACGGGCCTCCTGCCCCCGGCCCTCCAGAAGCGCAACGCGGCGGGGGTGCAGGTGGGGATCCTCGGGGTCCAGGGGATCGTGGTGTCGGTCCTGGCGCTGCTGTTCCTCGTCATCCCGAACATCAACACGGCGTTCATCGCGCTCATCGACATGGCCGCCGCGCTCTACCTGGTCATGTACATGATGATGTTCGCCGCGGCGATCAGGCTCCGGCGCTCCCAGCCCGACGTGGTGCGGACCTACCGCACCCCCGCGATGAAGCTCGTCGCGGGGGTCGGGTTCGTCGCGTGCGCCGCGGCGTTCGTGCTCGCGTTCGTCCCGCCCGAGGGGTTCACGGGTGTGCCGCCTGCCGCCTACCCGTTCGTGGTGGCCGCGGTCGTGATCGTCCTCGGGGGGCCGCCGCTCATCTTCTACGCCATGCGCAAGCCGACGTGGGACCAGCGGTCCTCGGCCGAGCAGGAGACGGCCGAGGGGGTCCTGGTGAACCCGCCGACCGGGGTCGGCGCGCAGGGGAGCGGGGCCGCGGGCCCAGCCCCTGGAGGGGCGCCCCAGGGCGCCCCACGCTGAGGAGCCCGTGCCCGACGGCGGCGCGCGTCGTCGTCGGGCGGGCGGCGGTCTGGCATGGGCTGGCGCACCGGCTTGCAGCGCCTGGGACACCGGATAGTTTTCAAACACCAATAAGG